>VGZH01000077.1 GCA_016872645.1 Planctomycetota bacterium
AATCGGAAGCCGTCGGTTCGAAACTCTGCCGACCGTAAGTCATGTCCGGCCGCTTCAACCACGAATCGCGTTGGGACGGGCACGTTGCCCAGTGGCTTGCAAGACGGCGCGGATTCGGAAACTTCGCGCGAGCCCGAAGTCACAGGCCCCGGCAGACGTTGCACCCTGCCTCATGCCGAGCAGACGGCGATGCGGCGATCGAGATGCCAGTCCGCCCGGCGGAAGGGCACTCCGCATTGCCCGCATTTCGATTGCATGGCTGGCCCGCATCCTGTGAATACGAAAGCAGCCCGACTGCCGAGCGACAGGCGGGCTGCGAAGTGGACCGGTTACTTCTTTTCTTCCTTCTTCTCTTCAGGCTTCTTGTCGTCCTTCTTTTCGTCGGCCTTTTTCTTGTCTTCTTCGGCTTTCTTCTTGGCCTCTTCCTCTTTCTTCTTCTTTTCCTCTTCTTCCTTCTTCTTTTTCTCTTCCTCTTCCTTCTTCTTCTTTTCCTCTTCGGCTTTCTTCTTGGCCTCTTCTTCCTTGGCTTTGGCTTCGGCTTCAGCCTTGCGCTGGGCTTCGATTTCCGCTCGCTTCTTATCGAGGGCGATGTCTGGGATGAGCTGAGCCGTCGTGTTCGCCGCCTTGAACTTGGCTTGGCCTTCCTCGGTCACTTTTGTCTGCCAGACGTACAGCCGTTTGAGTTTCTTCGAGCCAGCGAGCGATTGCACTCCGGCGTCGGTGACTTCAGTGCCGTAGAGGTTCAGGTATTCGAGATTCTCCAACGCGGTCAGATGAGCCGCGCCGGCATCGGTGATCTTGGTCCGCTCGAGGTGCAATCGGACGAGGCTCTTCAATTCCTTGAGTTGCTCCAGCCCCTTATCGGTGACTTCGGTGCCGCGCAGATTCAATGAGTAGATAATATTTCCCAGCGGCTTGACGGTGGCGACTTGTTCGTCGCCGATCTTGCCGTCCGCCAGGTGGAAGGCGATGTCCAACCGATTGTCGTTTTGAGCGACTTGCAAGACCGATCCGCCGGCTTTCTTGACGGCGGCGATGGCATCCAACTCTGCCTGAGTCGCTTTGGGAGCTTCTTTGGGTGTTTCTTCTTTGGGTTTTTCTTGAGCCAACAGCGTGCTCGACGACACGGCGGCCAACAGCGTGAAGAGCAAGGACAGACGGCGCATGAGAATCTCCTCTGTTCAGAACCAAGGAATCATGAGTTCCAATTCACGGAGCGGATTCTAACAACCGTGGAGGCAGTGGACAGGGCACCGAGGGGAGTTCAGCGGCACGGAAAGAGTTTGAGCCATGATCTTGATCAGAAATCATGGCTCATCTGAATTGCCGATTGCGCGTTCAGAGTCGCTGCTCGGGCGTCACTCTTGTCGCATGGAGGCTTCCCCTTTGAGCGTCTTGCCGGACAAATATTTGGCCGAGATGAGCTGCACCGCGTTGCAGCCAATAGGCATCTTGACGTGGACCAAGTCGCGCGAGGCGCTGCTTGCCAGGTCGCTGGTCGGATTGGCAGTGTTTCCCGTCGCGGGAGTGACGATGACGGTAACGGTCCTGATTGCGGTGGCGACGTTGGCTGATGTCTGCATGAACGTCTGGGTGTAGTGAGTGACTTCGTTATTCGTGCTGCCGTCAATGACTGCTCGGCGGCAGCCTTCGCGAGCCGCGTTTGTCACCAACTGCATGATGAGGAATACGCGTTCGAACTTGATGATGCCGAATACCAGCGTGGTGAAAAACGGCAGCATCGGTGCCATTTCCCTAGTAACGGCTCCGCACCGATCCTGATTCCAGCAATCACTCCCACGCGATTTATGATGTTCTTCGGTAGCCCGGTTTTCCAATCCGTCCCATGAGGGTTCATACCACACGTAGGTCATGGGGAAAGGACGCCAATTCGTATTCGGGAATGCACGGATGGGCTCGCGAGAACCAGTCTGACTCCCCTCGTCCCTCCCCAAACGAAACCGAGTTTGATACGGTGCCGCGCGTTGCTTTCGGTTCGTCTGATTCACGCTCGGTGTTCGCGATGCCCACGATTTTCAAACGGATCATCGACAAGGAAGTCCCCGCCAAGATTGTTCACGAAGACGAGCTGTGCTTGGCGTTTCACGACGTTGCCCCACAAGCTCCGACGCATGTGCTGGTGATCCCCAAAAAGGAACTGGCGAACCTCGCGGCGGCTGCGGGCGAGGATCAGGCATTGCTGGGGCACTTGCTGCTGACCGCAAAGAACGTCGCCGAGCAGCTCGGGCTGACGAACGGATACCGCACCGTCATCAATTGTGGCCGAGACGGCGGCCAATCGGTCGATCACTTGCACATTCACATTCTCGGCGGCCGGGCCTTGCGCTGGCCGCCGGGATAGTTCTTGGAGTGCGGTGTGTCGGCACTGCTTTTCGTTTATTCTTTTGTTTGTGAAGTTTGAGTTCCGTTTTGCAGTCCAAAAAACCAAAGCGGTGATCACCCGCCGCACTCCCAAGGAGCCACAATGGGCACTCGTAAACTGTTGTTGACCGCTTCCGTCTTGATCGCGATGGGAGCATTGCTCTCCGCTAATTTTCAAGCCGAACCCGCCTCTGGTCTCAAGATGTCCGCCGCCGCGAAAGCGTTCCTTGCCACGCTGACTCCCGAACAAAAGAAACAAGCGAGCTTCGCCTTCGACGACAAAGAACGACTCAATTGGCACTTCATTCCCCGCCCAAGAAACGGCTTGCCCATCCGGCAGCTTGAGGGGGAGTCGCTCAAGGCGGCGCATGCGTTGTTGCAAGCGGGTTTGAGCACGGCCGGTTACGACCAGACGCTCAATGTGATGAGCCTCGAGGAGGTGCTGTATCTGCTCGAAGGGGGTGTCCGCGAGGAACGCCGCGAACGACGCGATCCAAGAAAGTATTACTTCAGCATCTTTGGCACACCCGCCGACACGGGGACATGGGGCTGGCGGCTCGAAGGCCATCACATTTCGCTGAACTACACAATTAAGGACGGCAAGGTCGTGTCGAGCACCCCCGAATTTTTCGGTGCCAATCCTGGGACGATCGACTCCGGCGTTGGCCGGCAGATTCGAGTGCTCGGCACGGAAGAGGACATCGCCCGCTCGATTCTCAAACTGTGCAACGAAGACCAGAAAAAGCTGGCATGGATCGACGCCGCCGCGCCGGACGATTTGCGAACCGGTGGAGCAACGGGGACCAATCCCGTCGCAGCACAACCGGAGACGACTGCTCCCGTCGGCTTGCCCGCCGCCAAGATGAGCAATGACCAAAAGAAATTGCTCGCGGAACTGCTCTCCGAATACTTGCGAAACATGCCCGGCGACGTCGAAAAGGAACGCCGCGCCGCGATCGAAGCGGGCGGGCTCGACAAAATTTACTTCGCTTGGTGGGGGGACGCCGATCAGCACAAGCGACACTACTACCGAGTCCAAGGCCCGTCATTCCTGATCGAGTACAACAACACGCAGAACAACGCCAACCACGTCCACAGCATGTGGCGAAACTTGGGCGGCGACTTCGCAATGCCCATCAAGTAGTCCTGGCCTTTCTGGCTAGGAGTTTTGTTTTCAATCGATAGTCCACGATCTCCAAACTTAGAGGTTCAACATGTTCTCACGCAGAAGTTGGTTGAGTTTGACGCTCGCCGGATTGGCAGCGTTTGGCTTGTGCTCCAAGGCCACCATCGGCGCGGACGACGATGGCTGGCAAACGATTTTCGACGGCAAGACGCTCGATGGCTGGGATGGCAATCCCGACTTCTGGCGTGTCGAAGACGGCACGATCACCGGCCAAACGACCGCCGCCAAGCCGACTAAAGGCAACACCTTCATCATCTGGCGCAAAGGCGAGACCGCCGACTTCGAGTTGAAGCTCGAATACAAAATCGTCGGCGGCAACAGCGGCATCCAGTACCGCAGCTTTGAGGTGCCCGACAACAAGTGGGTCATCGGCGGTTACCAGGCAGACTTCGAGGCGGGAGACACTTACTCCGGCATCAATTATGGCGAGCGGTTCCGCGGCATCTTGGCCGGGCGGGGGGAGAAGACTGTGATCGGCACTGATCACAAGCCGAAGGTCGTCGAAAAAATCGGCGACACGAAAGAGATCCAGGCCAAAATCAAGAAAGAGGACTGGAACGCTTACCACGTCACCGCGAAGGGCTTCACCTTCACGCACAAGATCAATGACGTGACCACCTCGATCTGCACTGACGATGACACCGAACAGCGTCGCGCGAAGGGGGTGCTCGCCCTTCAGCTTCACGCTGGCCCGCCGATGAAGGTTCAGTTTCGCAACATCAAGATCAAGCCGCTCAAGAGCGATGCCGTTTCCGGTTCGAAGGGCGAAGACAAGGTCTCGTCGTCTGGAAAAAAAAAGGCTCTCCTCTTAGCGGGTAATCCGAGTCACGGGTTTGGCGCTCACGATCACCTGGCGGGTTGCTCGCTGTTGGCGAAACTGCTCAATGCGAGCGGACTCGTGGATGCAAAAGTGCATTCGCTCAAAAACGACGGCTGGCCAAAGCCGGAGGAGATCGCTGCCGCCAACACGATCATGATCTACTCTGACGGTGGCGGCGGTCACCCCTTCAACTCACATTTGGACGAACTCACCGAACGAGCCGCGAAGGGGACCGGCATCGTCTGCATTCACTACGGCGTCGAGACCACCATCGGCAAGCCGGGCCAGGCATTTCTCGATTGGACCGGCGGTTACTTCGAGCCGAATTACTCGGTCAACCCGCACTGGCAAGCGTACTATCGTTCGCTGCCGAAGCATCCGACAACCAACGGCGTCAAGCCCTTCAGCACGCACGACGAGTGGTACTACCACATGCGCTTCCGCGAGAAGATGGAAGGGGTAACGCCGATCCTGACCGATCTACCTCCCGCCACGACGCTGGTCGTCTTGGACAAGGATGGCAAGATCGTCATGGAAGAGAAAGACGGCAAGAAAGTCCCGAAGCTCAGCCGTCCAGAGAACGCTCACAACAACAACCCACACGCTCGCAAGGCAGTCCTCGAAGACAAGAGTCCGCAGCACACCGCCTGGGCCACGCAACGCGCGGATGGCGGTAGAGGTTTCGGATGCTCCGGCGGGCATGACCACTGGAACTGGGGCAATCCGCAGTTCCGCAGGTTAATCCTCAACTCCATCGTCTGGACTGCCGGAGTCGACGTCCCCGCGGACGGAGTTCCCATCGGCAAAGTGACGGTCGATGATCTGCTCAAGAATCACGACGAACCGATCCCGGCTGATTTCGACACCAAGCACCGCCCACGCATCCAGGCGTTGCTCGACGAATGGAATGCTCAAGCGGCGAAGTGACTTGACCTCAGAAGCCGAAGCACGACCGTGTGCGAGCGGCTCGGGTGATGTCGGGGGCCATTCCCTCACGGTCGCGGTACGGATGGAGGCCACATCTTGCCGAACCCCTACGAAGTCGAGCATCCACTGATTCAGCATCATCTCGCCAAGCTGCGAGACAAGGCGACTCCGCCCGCCGAGTTTCGCCGGTTGATACAGCGGTTGGCGTCATTGTTGGCCTATGAGGCGACGCGCGATCTTAGTACTCGCTCGCTGGAGATTGAAACGCCGCTGACGAGCATGTCCGCGCAGCAGTTGTCGCAACGCATCGGCCTCGTGCCGATCCTGCGAGCGGGACTCGGCATGGTCGATCCGGTGCTCGATCTGTTGCCGGATGTCGAGGTCTGGCATCTCGGCCTGTATCGCGACGAGGCGACCGCTCAACCCGTCGAGTACTACAGCAAGCTGCCCGCTCACAGCCCGGTCGATGTCGCATTGGTGCTCGACCCAATGCTGGCGACCGGAGGTTCTGTCATCACCGCGCTGCAAGCCTTACAGCGCTGGGGCGTCCCCCAACTGAAAGTCCTCTCGGTCATCGCCGCACCGGAAGGCATCCGCAACGTCACTGAAGCCTGTCCGCAGGCTCAAGTCTTCGTCTGTACGATCGACCGCGAGCTGAACTCTCGCAAGTTCATCGTTCCCGGACTCGGCGACGCCGGTGATCGAAGCTTCAACACGTTGCCGTAAATTGAGAGCCGATCATGCTGACTCGTTGGGGTTGTCTCGCAGCCTGGTTGGTCGCTTCGGCGGCGATGGCGGACGATGCCGCGACGAAAGTCTTTGAGCAGCGCGTCATGCCGATCTTCAAGTCCGATCAGCCGAGCAGTTGCGTCCAATGCCACTTGGCCGGTGTCGATCTCAAGAATTACATCAAGCCCTCGAGCGACGCGACGTTCCAGTCGCTGCGGGATCAAGGCTTGGTCAATCTCGACCAGCCAGAACAGTCGAAAATCCTCAAGCTGATCAACATGAAAGACACTGACAACGCCGGCGCCAACCTGCTGCACGCGACGTCGCGCGAGGCCGAACTCACTGCGTTCGCCGAGTGGCTTAAGGCGTGCTGCCGCGATCCAAAGTTGCGCAACGCGCCGAAGTTGGCAGCCAGCGAACTCGCCAAGCCGGCTCGGCCGGATGAGGTGATTCGGTTCACTCGGACGGATCGTCTGTTGGAATCGTTTGAGCAGAACATCTGGGGCCAGCGGCATCGTTGCATGGGATGTCACACGGAAGGCTCAGAGCAAAATCGCAAGCTCGTCGAAAAGAACGGCGAGCAGGTCTCGTGGATGAAAAAGACCGCCGCAGAAACGATGACCTATCTCATTCGCAAGAAGGATTTGATCGACGTCGAAAACCCGGAGAAAAGTTTGCTGCTGCTCAAGCCGCTCAAGGAGGTCGATCACGGCGGCGGCAAGAAGTTCTTGAAAGGCGATCTGGGCTACAAAGGCTTCCGCACCTGGCTGGAGGATTTCGCAAAGGTCTCTCGCGACGAATATGCTAAGGCTGGCGATCTGCCGAAGTCCGATCCGCGGCGGCTCAGAGAATTCACCAGCGAGTTGTGGTTCAAGCTGTCAAATCCTCAGCAAGAATGGGATGAGAAACTGCTGCAGGTCACGATCTACCGCTGGGACGACCGCGCGAAGAAATGGGAGGACCTCCCGATTGCGATTTCTGACCGGCAAGCATCGTTCAAGTTCAAAGCGTGGCAACACACGTTGACGTTGTTAGCCGCTGCCGATTCCGACCGAGCCAAAGACTGGCAGCGGGGCGAACCACGGCTGCCCAACGGCAAGTTTCTCGTGAAAGCCCATGTTGATCTCACTGGCCGCACGCTGACCGATTGGCGGGCAACGATGCGCGACGAGGACTTCGTCGGCCAAGCGGAGTTCCAAGCCCACTGGCGGCCAGGCTTCGGAACGATGACCGTTGTGGGAGCCACGCAGTTGAACAAGTAATCGTCGTCGCTCAATGTTTTCAGGGAGTCCTCCATGCCAACGCCGGTTGTTTTTCGTGGTCAGATCGTGTTTCCCGACCGCATCGAGCAGGGGGCGATTGTCGTTCGCGAGGGACGGATCGCCGAAGTTCTTGCGGCCGCTGCGACGCTTCCGGCGGACGCATCGATCGTCGATGCGGGTGACGGTTTTCTCTCCCCCGGCTTTGTCGATCTGCACGTGCATGGTGGCGATGGCGGAGACTTCATGGACGGCACGGCCGAGGCGTTTCGGTGCGCCCTCCGATCACACGCACGGCATGGTACGACGCGCATGGCGATCACGACGACCGTCGCGCGGCACGATCAGATTCTCGCCACGCTGGAGCTGACGCGGCAGTTTCGCCGCACGCCGGAGCCGAATGGGGCCCGCGTGATGGGAGCACATTTTTATGGCCCGTACTTTCGATACGAGGCCCGCGGGGCACATCCAGGTGCGGAAGTGCGTCCGGCTATTCGACAGGAGTTCGATGAGTACCTTAAATATGCTGACGATCTGGTGACGGCGACCGTTGCTCCGGAGATCGGCGGGGCGAAAGACTTCGCGCTGGCTTGCCGAGCCAAAGGCGTTCGCACGAACGTTGGTCACTCGTGGGCGACGTTCGAACAAATGCGAGAAGCCGTCGAGCAGTGGGGCGTGCGGCACGTCGACCATTTGTTTTGCGCGATGTCCGACAAAACGAAGCTGCGGCAGTTTCAGATGTACCCGATGCAAGGAGGAGTGCTCGAAGCGACGCTGTACTTCGACGAGTTGACGACCGAGGTCATCGCCGACGGCAAGCACCTGGATGCCGGATTGCTGCTGCTGGCGCTGAAGATCAAAGGCCCAGATCGGCTCGCGCTGGTGACCGACTGCAATCGCGCACTCGACATGCCGGATGGCGACTACATGATCGGCCCGCTGGATGGCGGCGAGCCGCTCATCAAGCGTGACGGAGTCGGCCTCATGCCAGATGGAACTGCGTTGGCCTCCAGCGTCGAGGGAATGGATCACATGGTCCGCACGTTCGTGCGACTCACCGGCCGACCGCTGTGGGAAGTCATCCGCATGGCGTCGCTCACCCCGGCACGCATCGCGGGGCGAGATTGTGAACTCGGCAGTCTCGAAAAAGGGAAGCAAGCCGACGTGGTGGTCTTTGACCGCGACTTAAATGTGCGGCGCGTGTTTGTCGATGGCGTTGAGTTGAAATTGTAGGTCAGACACACCTCCCCGAACTCGGGACGGCCAAGAGGGCCCGTTCTACAACGACGAGACGCACGATGAATTCACTGCGGATTGCGATGGCTCAATGCCGACAGACGGACGACTTCGACGCGAATGCACGAACGATCTTCCGTTTTCTCGACGAAGCGGCGAAGCGGCAGGCACAGATCATCTGCTTTCCAGAGACTCAGACCGTCGGCTATCGCGTCGACATCGCCCGGCCCGACACTCCGGTTGAGCCGCAGCGGCTTGAGGAATTGCACCGCCGAGTCGCTCAGCGCTGCAGCGAGTTGCACTTGGCTTGCATTCTGGGAACCGAGACACCGCTCGAGTCGGATCCTGCCGGCAAGCCGTACAACTCGGCGTTGGTGATCGCGGCGAATGGTGACATCCTCGGTGTGCATCACAAGAACCGACTCACCCCGCTGGACGCGATTGCGTACTCGCCGGGGACGTCATTTGAGACATTTGATCTTTGTGGCGTGCGAGTCGGCATCGTCATCTGTTTCGAGGGATTCCGTTTTGCCGACACGACTCGCGAGTGTGTGCGGCAAGGTGCGCAGCTGATCTTTCATCCGCAGAACAACACGACTCGGCCGAACGACTGGAAGATTCCGATTCATCACTCAATGATCGTGACTCGCGCCGCTGAGAACACGGTTTGGTTTGCGTCCTGCAACATGGCTCATGAGCTGCATCAGAATTGCAGCTCGATGATCGTCGCTCCTGATGGCCGCATTTTCGCTCAAGCCGGATTGAAGCGAGAAGAACTGCTCGTGGCCGACCTCGACATCGGCCTCGCCACGCAAGCCATGTTCAAATTTGACACTGACGGCTGCGCGAAGGTGCTGTTCGCCGACACGGTGTCGTCTGATGAATACTCCGAAGAGTTGCGATTCAACAAAACGGTTCGACGCACGTGATCGTTCAATCTGGTCGCAAGATCTGGCGAAGTCGTCGGCCGACCGTCGAATCTTCACCCGGCTGCAGCATGAAGACCGAAATCAAAAAACCTTCGTCACCCGTGCCGTGAACGCGAGCGGTCGCGATGGGCGGGTCCCCATCGGCCAAACGCTGCTTGAGTTGCTCGCGAGTCACCTTCAATTCGTCTTCGTCCCAAAGAATCAACAAGTGCGGAACGCGATTGGCAATCGGTGGGACGATCGACTTCGTCGTGACCGAAGGAATGTCTTTGATCGCAGCGGAGATGACCGCAATCCTCCTTTCCCATTCACGCCATTCGGCGTCGTGGTCGAGTTTCAGAAAGCGTTCGACCGCCGCGCACATCGCAACCATTTCTTCCTTGCTGACCTTGAGCCCGCGTCCGATGTTACCGCAGCGCGGCGAAGTGTTGAGCTTTGCCGCCTCAATCAAATCTCTACGGCCCAGCAACAGGCCGGCGCTCTGTGGTCCCCGCAGCGCTTTGCCGCCGCTGAAAACGACCAAATCGAATCCCATGCGGTTGTAGTTCCACAGCGCTTCCACCGGCGGGACATCGGCCGCCGCGTCGAGCAGCGTCGGGATGCCATGTTTGCGAGCGACCGCGACCCACTCATCGCGCTTGATATGCCCGGCATCCTCATGGACGTTGTACGAGTACATCATCGCCGTCCGCGAATTGATCGCCCGTTCCAAATCGTCCCGAGTTTCGACATCGACCAGTTTCACTCCGCAGGCTGTGACCAAATTGTCGTAACACTCACGATGCGCTTTCTGCCGAATCACTTCGAGGCCCATCTCAAGCGGCAACGGCAGCCGACCCACCAGGCTGTGATCGCGATACGTCAGCGCGGCGGCTGTACCGATCAGGATTCCGCCGGCCGCCCCCGTGGTGACGAGCGCTGCCTCCACGCCCAGCAACTTCGCGATCCGCTCACCCACGCGATCTTGGAGTTCGATCAACGGCACGAAACTCCGCGCTGCTGCGTTCCAGGCCGCCAGAACTTCCGACGGCATGATCGAACCGCCAAGCGTCGTGATCGAACCTGCGGCATTGATGAGTGGCTTGACTCCGATCGCTCGATAAACTTCGGCGGCAGCCGAGTCGGATCCCTGGGTCGTTTCCGGCATGAGCGCTCCTCCCATCATGCCACTCGCTCCGGAAATGAGGACCGTACGACGCGACAGACTTGGTTCGTCATTCGGCATTCGAGCTTCTCCTGTCGTTGCGTCTTTCGTGCTTTGTCAATTTCCCACCCCGCTACGGTTTGCCATGCCAATCGCTAAAGAAAGATTACTCGACGGCGGCTGCCGATGTCCCGCGTACCAAAGTCGAAAGCCCCCTCGGGCAGATGCAGAAGCATTTGACTGATGATGAAGTGCGGTTTCCTGTCGAGATTCATTCCCGGGGGAACATGGGTTTGTCGAAATGCTTCGTCCGCGTCAGTCGGTCGCGATTCGAGGCGAAGCCAAGGGCCGTCTGTTTGTCGTAGGACCGGTGAGAGCCGTAGAACATGATCCACACGTCGTCGGCGGGAAAAAGACTTCGGGACCATTCTGGGCAGAGCCTCCTTTGACCGTTCGAGCAAAATACTCCTGCCATCTATTTTTCCGCCTGCGATGAATCTCATTCATCGACACGCACTCGGAAGAAAATGATTTCTGACAAGTCATCGATCGGCTCAGAAAGTTTGGTGTTCGAAGGCGTCATCTGGCCAAGCAGTGTCATCCAACGAATGCACTCTCCCTGGATACATCGCGATGGTCATCGACGCGAGATAGATGGAAAATAGGCTGGCGAACGCAAGATAGTCGGTCGTGTTGGCGAACATGGCCCCCTTGGGCATTTCGTGAGAAAGAATCAGCAGCGTATCAACGCCGATCAACAGGAAAATGCCGAGACAAAACACAAAATACTGCAAGCGTCGCACTGCGATCACACAGTGATTCGCGGCGATGTGTCGAATGCCGATAGCGAGGCGAACGAAAAACGCGGCAATGGGCAATAAAACTACCGTGACCGCCACCGCACCGCGATTGTTGGGGATCAGGAGTTTGATCAATGTCGGGATCAGTACGATGCAAACCGGCATGATGCCGTCCCATCCGAGAACGCGGAAAAACCACGAACCATAATTCACTCGCCCATCGACCATCGATTTCGACTCCGCAAGGGCATCCAAGTTATTCCATGCGACCAGTCTACGCGATGGACGGCTCGGCTTTCCCCTTCAAACTGAGGGAGTGAGAGGCATCGTCGGCGAGTCTGGCGGATGCCGTCAGTTGGCGAGCGTTTCCGTCGGTGCGGCGACCGATGTGTCTCGTCGCTGGCTTGCGAGGGGGCTGAGTCGTACCCAGCGGAAATGCCACAGCGTGACGAGCTTGGTCGTGGCACTGACACTCGAAAGCAGCATCAACGGCCAGCCGGTGCTTGTGCCCATCGAGAGTGCGAAGGCGATTGTTGAGACGTCCTTCCAGAAGAAGAATTGGTGTAGCCGAGCGGACACGCCTCCCGTACGGCCGGTTTGGCGAATCATCAGCACTTGATGCAGATATCCCTGAGCCAAAATTGCCGTTATGAACACCACCAAAGTTTGCGAGACAGTGCGTCCCCACTCGGCTGCGCCTGGAATCGTGAAGAGTCCCAGAGTTGCTGCGACCAGCAGCGATGTGCAGACCACAAACGACAACGTCGCTACCCGATCGCGGCGATCTCGAACGATCTCAAACAACACCGCCAGCGTCAGTAGCGATGCTGCCAATCTCGGCCAGACCAGGTAGTGGTTGAAACGCTCGAGACACGCGCCGTACAGAAAGAACGAAAAGAAAGCCAAATAGCTGCTGACGAATTGATTAACCGACAACACCGCCGTCGGCCGCTGGTGGGATTCGCCGCCAGTGGTCGCTTGCTTTCGCTCCCAGAGAAATCCCAACTGCGCCCACAAGCCGCCAATGGTCAGCAAGAAAATCGCGGAACTGATCAAGCCGGTGACGTGGTAGCTCATGATGCGCGTGGTCTGACAGATTGCGGTCGATCTGTGAAGACGTGCTACGCTCTGTGAGCCGTGCAAAAAGACGAATTGAGATAAGCACGGTTCGCAAAGTTGTGGCAATGGGGCATCTATTGTGCCCACATGGCGGCTTGTCGCACTTTGGCTGCGTCGATCGGGCCCTCACTGCTGACCAGCGGACACAGTTGCGGATCCTGCAGCACGTCGGTCAGCTTGAGCGACTGGCCATCGACGATGATTTGCTGCGACATCAAGCGGACTCCGTGACTGTAATCGACGTACCAATCGGCGTGGCCGACGTAAAGCGACTGAATTGGCCGGCCATCCGGGTGATGCCAGCCGTAGATCGCGACCTTGTGCGGTTTCTCTTTCAGGCGGTTAGTCAACACCACGTCCTTCTTGATCCCGGCGACGAGCAGCCCGCGCCGCTTATCACGCAATTGCTCTTCGATGATTTGATGATGCTGCCAAAACGTTGCGGTGATATCCCGGTCTTTCGTCAGCGGCTTCGGTTCGAGCTTTACTTGAGCGGCGGCAAAGACATCGTCGGAAACCTTCGCAGTGATCAGCGAGGCATCAAGTTGTTTTGCGATCACCGTGGCGGTGACCGGGGTGATCGGGACTCGAAAGAAATCGTCGTCTGTACCGACCGCCAGATAGTCGGCCATGACAAAATAAGTGGCGATGTGCTTGGCTCCAGCGGCGTTGGTCGCTTCGACTCGAATCGGTATCAAGCGTCGCAACGATTCGGGGACGTTGCCGCTGAGGACTTCACGCAGGATCGCCGCCTCGCGCTGATCTCGCGTTAACTTCGCAATCTGCTGTTGGAATTGCGAGCCGGTGGGAGCGTCGGCCAAACGTTTGGGAAGCACGAACTGAACTTCCGACGCATCGGCCGGAATCACAACTCGCGCCGCGGAAGGACACGCGAGCGTCGGACTTGCAAACAACAGCAGCACGATCGTAAAGACTCGATGTGGCATGGGGTCTTTCGTAATTCGGATGCCTAAGTCCGAGTGTTCAGCTGAGGGCGTCCAAGCTAAAAACTGTTGCCCAGGATCGGTGATTTAATGCGGCCGTGTCGCTCGACGTTTGGCATCTCGGCCCCCAGCGGCGCTGGGCCGATGTCGGGGCGAGCGTCGTTCGCCGGGCGTTGGGGATCGAGCAAGTCTTTCGGCAGCACGACTCCATCGGCCGTCGCTGGGCAGCCAGGCGGCAATTGGTAGTGGTTGTTCGCATCCGGCGCGGCGCACCAATGCAGGTTGGCATTCATCTGGATTTCGTGCTCTTCGGGATATGCTGGGTCGGGATAGCGGTTGAGAAGCACGCCGTCGTGACCGTCGGTGAACTCACCATTCGCAATCTCCCAATCGTGGTTGTACGAATAATAAAAGACCTCGAAAACGTAGCTCCCCTCGGTCATGAGCAGTGCGTGGGTGTTGAGCCGAACGATGTTTCTTGCGTTGCCGGGCTTTCTCTCGCAGGAAGGATTGCCAATCCATCTCCAATCCTTCGGCCGATCGACGAAAGGGTGGTAGAAATGGGGCGAGTAGGTATAGAGGCCGTTCTCGTCACGCCAGGCCCAGAGGGCATGCCGTGAATGGCCGAGTTCACCAGGTGAAATGGCCCCGTTGAATGTGGCCGCAGACTATAAGTTCCTGTGAAAAACGTGACGTTGTCGGACGCTGAAGGCCCTTCCGGCATGGGTCCGCGAGCGTATCCCGCTTTCCAGGAGTGCCCGTCAATCACCACCGCTGGGCCGTTGAGTTTGATGCCGTGAAAGAAGGTCGTCTCGTCAGCAGTGATCGAGTTCCCCGATAATAACGTAGTCACCAGCCAGAAGCCGAAGCATGTGGCGAAAAGGAGCAGCTTGGAAGTGCGACGACGAGTCATGGCCGGAGTTCACTCCAATTCGTGCGACGACATCAACGGGCGAAGTATAGCCAAGCTTCCCGACCGGTGCTGTCTACCGAGTTCTTTTGCCTTCAACACCTCTCTGACAACGTCCATGACGTCCAGCGGCATGTTGAGGCTCATCGGGCAACCGCTATCATCTCACCGCTTCGTAACCTCACAGGAATTCCCGCATGCCGACTGCTCCGTTTCATTTTCAAGAACTCTTTGAACTCGGGCCGGATGACACCGAGTACCGGCTGCTGACAGCGGAGCATGTCTCCGTCCAATCGTTCAACGGTCGGGACGTGTTGTGCGTTGATCCGCAGGCCCTGACGCTGCTCTGTTCGCAGGCGTTTCACGACATCAACTTCTTTCTGCGGCCGAAGCATCTCAAGCAGGTTGCGGCGATACTGGAGGACCCTGAAGCTTCGGACAACGATCGGATGGTTGCGCTGACGATGCTCAAAAACGCTGACGTGTCGAGCGCCGGGGTGCTTCCATTCTGCCAGGACACCGGCACCGCGATCATCATGGGCAAAAAGGGACACGCCGTCTGGTCGAGCGGCGATGAGGAGGCACTCGCTCACGGCGTCTACAACGCCTACACCGAGAACAATCTGCGATACTCGCAGAACGCCGCGCTCAACATGTGGGATGAGAAGAACACGAACACGAATCTCCCGGCGCAGATCGACCTCTCGGCCGTCGACGGCGACGAATACAAGCTGCTGTTTATCGCCAAAGGGGGCGGGTCGGCCAACAAATCGTTTCTGTTTCAAGAGACGCGAGCGGTTCTCAATCCAAAGTCGCTGGTCGAGTATTTGACCGCCAAGATGGTGTCGCTCGGCACCGCCGCATGCCCGCCGTATCACCTCGTCTTCGTGATCGGCGGGACGTCGGCCGAGGCCACACTCAAGACAGTGAAACTGGCCTCGACGAAGTATCTCGACAACCTGCCAACCACCGGCAACGCACACGGCCGAGCTTTTCGTGATGTCGAACTCGAAGCGCAGATGTTGGAACAAGCTCGCAAATGCGGCATCGGGGCGCAGTTCGGCGGGAAGTATTTCGCGGTCGATGTCCGAATCATCCGCCTGCCGCGACATGGAGCCTCTCTGCCGATCGGTATCGGCGTCTCCTGCAGCGCGGATCGGCAAGCTAAAGGGAAAATCACGAAGGACGGCGTCTTCATCGAGCAGCTCGAGTTCGAGCCGCTGAAGTACATCCCTGAAGAACTGCGACATCGCAAAGACGCTGGCGCAATTCGAGTCGATCTCAACCGCCCGATGAAAGAGATCCTCTCTGAGTTGTCGCGATACCCGGTGACAACACGACTGCTGCTGAGCGGCCCGATCGTTGTCGCTCGCGACATCGCTCACGCAAAGCTCAAAGAGCGTCTCGATGCCGGGCAGCCGTTCCCCGATTATTTCAAGGCTCACCCGGTTTATTACGCCGGCCCCGCGAAGAAGCCCGAAGGTCTTCCCAGCGGTTCGTTCGGTCCGACAACCGCTGGCCGCATGGACTCCTACGTCGATTTGTTCCAAGCCAACGGCGGCAGCATGGTGATGATCGCGAAAGGGAATCGTGGCCCCGCCGTAACTGCCGCCTGCCAGAAGCACGGCGGCTTCTACCTGGGCAGCATCGGCGGTCCGGCCGCGATTCTCGCCAAGGAAAATATCCGCAAGGTTGATGTCGTCGAGTTCGCCGAACTCGGCATGGAGGCGATCTGGAAAATCGAGGTCGAAGATTTCCCCGCGTTCATTCTCGTCGATGACAAAGGTCACGACTTCTTCGCCGACGTTGGCCCGGGATGCGCCCACTGATGCGCGTCAGATGGCCGCCCTCGGCCGTCCTGCGTTGACTCGCGAACACGGACGGCCGAGGGCGGCCTTCCTGTAGAGCAACGATTATGCATCAGCCTGTTAAAGTTGGCGTCGTCGGTCTTGGTCGATTCGGTCGCCTGCATTCTTTGACGATCGCGGGATTAGCCGAAGCTGAACTCGTCGGCGTCGTCGCGCGGCGGCAGGCGAGCCTCGACAAGTTGCGAACCGAATTGCCAGATGTTCCCGGTTGGCTGAACCTCGATCAGGCGATCAACGAATCGGAAGCCGAAGCCTGGATCGTCGCCTGTTCGACGGCAGAACATGTCGTTGTCGCAACCAAGCTGCTGCAAGCCGGCAAGAAAGTGCTGCTTGAAAAGCCGATCGGCGATACGCTCGCGGAGGCGCAGCAACTCGGATCGTTGGTCACCGCCGATTCGTCGAATCTGATGCTCGGCCACATCTTGCTGTTCAACAGCGAGTTCAAACAGCTTCGCGAGGAAGTCGCCAAGCGTGGTCAGCCGAGGTTCTTCGACTGCGTGCGACATCGGCCGGCCAGCATCGTGAAAGACTTTGCGGGCGAGAATCCGCTCATCGCCACGATGGTTCACGATCTGTATTCCGTGCAAGCTTTGATGAACCGCGCCGAACCGGAACGATTCAGCTCTCAATTTCATCGGGTCGAAACCGGAGCCGTCGATATCGCACTGGCGCAGTTGCAGTGGAACGACGGGACGTTGGCCTCCTTCGCGGCCGGCTATATCACGCCGACAGGTATGGCTCCGCGCGGCTTTGATCGGATGGAGGTCTTCGGTTTCGGCTGGTCGGCCCGCATCTCGCCCAATCCTCGCCCGATTGAAGTCTGGGACGATAGGGCGTTGTGGCCGATGGCTCTGGAAATTCGCACGGACGCCGGCGGTCCCTCCGGCATGATGGCGGAAGAACTCCGCTGCTTCTGTCGAGTCGTTCGCGAGATCGAAAGCGTGCCGGTCGGAGCGACCTATGCCGATGCTCTGCAAGTGCAGCGTTGGATGGACCGGCTGGTGGCAGCGGGACATTGAACGGTCGAGGCGAGCCAGTGTCAGGTCTACAAATTTTATTTTTGGGGTTACAAGTTGTGTACGACGTGGATTGAAATGGCAATGTGAGATGCAATTCAGTGGTAGATCGCGAGGCCAAAAATGAAAAATGAAACCCTGACTGCTGGGCGGTTGCGGCGGCGCGACCTGCTGCAGGCTGGCGGATTGGGCCTGCTCGGCACGCCATTACTCACGACCGCTCGTGCCGAACCGAGTAGTGCGTCTCTGCCGAATTTCGGTCGCGCGAAGCGTTGCCTGGTGCTCTACATCTACGGAGCCTGGAGTCAGCTCGACACATTCGATCCAAAACCAGAAGCTCCGGAAAACATTCGTGGCGAGTTCCACGCGATCGACACGAAGCTGCCGGGCGTTCGAGTTTGCGAGCACTTGTCGAGATCAGCGAAGGTGCTCGATCGCTGCACGTTGGTCCGGTCGATGTCGCATCCGTGGAACATTCACTCGGCGTCGTACACGCTGACCGGAAATCCGGACACCGAACGGATCGAAGGCCGCCAGCGAAATCCCGATCAGTGGCCGTACATTGGCGGAGTCGTCGATTACTGCGCCTCGCGAGGCGAGTTTGGCCCGCAGTCGCGCGGCGTGCCGGTCAACGTGATGTTGCCGTGGCGTCAGAGCTTGTACGCTCGGCCGAATAAAAGATCGGGGACGTTCGGTGGCTTCTTGGGGACGGCGTTCGATCCGCTGTGGACTGAGTTCCGTGGTGAGGCTCCGCAAGGCGATCCATTCCGCGAGATCACGCCCGATGGCCGACTGGAATTCGGTTCCGGTAACGGAGCGGCGCTCACGCTCGATTCGCTTGATCGACGCCGTTCGCTGCTGACTCAGTTCGAACAACGAACGGCGGAACTGGATCGCTCGGCCAGCGCGGCGGGTTACTCGAAGCAACGCGAACTGGCCCTTGACTTCCTCGCTCGGCCGCAGGTGGTCGATGCGCTGAGATTAGAACGGGAGCCGTTGTCGCTTCGCGAGGACTACGGCATGACGCTGTTCGGCCAGTCGTGCTTGTCGGCTCGACGACTGCTCGAGGCGAATGTGAAGTTCGTCACCGTCTGCTGGGACGAGTTCGGCCAAACCGATGAGAGCTGGGACACGCACTACGATCACCACTCGCGGATGCGCGAGTTCCTGCTGCCGGCATTCGACAAAGCGTTCTCCACGTTGATGATCGATCTGGATCGACGCGGATTGCTCGAGGACACACTCGTTCTGTGCCTCAGCGAACACGGCCGCACGCCGACGTTCGACATCACTGCGGCTGGTGCTCCCGGTCGAGGCCACTGGTCGCGAGCCTATTGCCAACTCTTCGCCGGAGCCGGCGTGCCGCGCGGACAGGTGGTCGGCTCGACGAACGCAACGGCCGGCGATGTGCTCGATCGGCCGATTGATCCGAAGGACATCCTACGCACCGCATATCATCTGCTCGGCATCGATTCCGATCGTGAGCTGCTAGCATCACCCGGCCGCTCGGTCCCGCTCGTCGCGGGTGGACAAGTCGTGCGCGAATTGCTGGGATGACGCAGTCGCCAGTGGAATCTGCGACAATTTCATTCGTTGCCTCCTTCGATTCGTCGGGCTCGTCCTTTGTTGTGAAGTATGGCCGACCAGTTGAAGGAGACGACGCGTTGGTCATGTACAAATTAATGTTCAGCGGAGGTGGTATCGTGAAGTCATGCGGATTGATCGCTGCCTTGTCACTGGGAGTCTTGCTCATGACGACGACCGTCTTTGCGGATGATTTCGCACTGCACCTTCGTTTCCAACAGGAGCGGTCCGTTGGGAGTGGCTTTTTTAGGAGTCAGAATCGCAATGAAAACTGGTCTGCGAAGGAGACTGCATTCGTTGTCTGCGATGTGTGGGACGCGCATCACTGCTTGAATGCTGTGCGGCGGTTGGAAGAGTTTGCCCCGCGGATGAACGACGTTTTGAAAGAGGCTCGAAAGCGTGGGGCGACGATCATTCATTCGCCGAGCGATTGCATGGCGGCTTATGAAGAGCACGGGGCGCGGAAGCGTGCGATCAATGCGCCGGCGGCAAAAGTGAGGCCGAAGGATGTGGAGTTCTGGTGCTCGCGGATTCCCAGCGAAGAGAAGGCGGCCTATCCGATCGACCAGTCGGACGGGGGTGAGGACGACGATCCGGCCGAGCACGCCGAGTGGGCCGCGAAGCTCAAGTCGATGGGACGTAATCCGGGGATGCCGTGGAAGACGCAATCGAAGCTGATCGAGATCGATGCCGACCGCGACTTCATCTCCGACCGAGGTGAAGAAGTTTGGAACGTGCTCGAATCGCGCGGCATCAAGAATGTCGTTTTGGTCGGCGTGCATCTCAACATGTGTGTGCTTGGCCGACCGTTTGGGCTGCGGCAGATGGTCCGCAACGGCAAGAACGTCGCGCTGATGCGCGACATGACCGACTGCATGTATAACCCCAAGCGTTGGCCCTACGTCGATCACTTTACCGGCAACGATCTCGTGGTCGCTCATGTGGAACGCTTCGTTTGCCCGACGATCACCAGCGATCAGTTGTTAGGCGGCGAGCCGTTTCGATCGAAGTACGAATCGCAAGTTGCCAAGCGGCTGGGCTCGCCCTCTCGGCAACCGCATGAGGATTGGACGCCGATCGCTGTGCCGAGCAAATGGTCCGAGACCTCAGCCGGTTTCGGCACGATGGCGGGACCGATGTGGTATCGCTGCGTCGTGCGACTTCCGAAGAACTGGGCGAACGGAGAGACCTTGAGGCTGAGAAACGCTTCGGACGAGCCGGCGAAAGTCTGGCTCAATGGTCATTTGGCGAAATCGATTTCATCGGCCAACGAGTCGACACATCAGTTCCCGACGGAATCGCTCATCGCGGACGACTACAGTCTGCTCGTATTGCGGATCGAGCATCGCAACGGTGAGATCGGAATCAAAACGCCGCCGGTGCTCGTCAGCGGATCACAGCAACTCGAACTGAAGGGTCGCTGGCAGTTCCGCCTCGGCGATGACAAGTCGTGGTCGAATATTCCGCTCCCCGCGAAGTTTGGCGGTTCGACGGACATTTTGTTCGAGCCGAAGTGAACCGTAGGATGGCCGCCCTCGGCCGTCGTGTTTTTTAAGGGATGGGACGGCCGAGGGCGGCCCTCCTACGTTTCGTCGGAGGCAGAGATGAAATTCGATCAATCGTTGACTCGCCGTAATGCTCTCGCCGTGGGAGCCGCTGCATTTGGAGCCGCAATGACTCAATCACTGACTGCCGCTGACAAAGACCTGCCGTGGATCGACGCGCATTCGCACATCTGGCCGGGGGAAGTGGACAAGTTCCCGCTCGCGCCCGGACAGACGAAAGCAGACCTCAAGCCGCCGAGCTTTACGGATGACGAACTGATGGCAATTGCTCGGCCGGAGGGAGTTGGGCGAGTCGTGCTGATTCAGCATTCGGTGTATCACCTGTTCGACAACTCGTACTTGATCGACGCGGTGAAGCGGCATCCGAAGCTGTTTCGGGTGCAAGGCATGGTCGATGACTCGTTGCCGAATCCGGGGGCGGCGATGAAGAAGTTATTACCGCAAGGTGTCACGGGATTCCGCATCACGCCGTTCGTTCGCAAGAAAGAAGATCAACCGAAGTGGCTCGAAGTGCCCGGCATGATCGAGATGTGGAAGACCGGTGCGGAGACTCGGCAAGCGATGTGCCTGCTCATCAACGCGGACGACCTGCCGGCTACCGACAAGATGTGCGAGCGGCATCCCGACACACCGGTGGTCATAGACCACTTCGCTCGGATCGGCGTCGATGGCCAGATGCGTGACAGCGACATCGCCAACCTCTGCAAGCTCGCTCGGCACAAACACACCAGCGTGAAGATTTCGGCCTACTACGCGCTCGGTCAGAAGAAACCGCCGCACGACGAGCTAATCCCGATGATCAAGCGGTTGCTCGACAGCTTCGGCCCGCAGCGACTGATGTGGGCGAGCGACTCGCCGTATCAGATTCAGGGAGTCAACAACTATAAGGCGTCGATCAGCCTTGTTCGGGACCGGATGGATTTCCTCTCGAAGCAAGACCGCGAGTGGCTGTTGGCGAAGACGGCCGAAAAGGTCTTCTTCTATGCCTGAGCTTGGGTTACCCGACCTGACGTCTTCGCAATGGATGCTGGCGTTGCTCTCCGCATTTGGTTTGGGTGTGGCGAAGAGCGGATTCGCGGGTGTCGGTCTGTTTCACGTTGTCGTTTTTGCGTTCCTGTTCGGAGCGAAACAATCGACAGGATATGTGTTGCCAATGTTGATCTTCGGCGACGTGTGTGCCGTGGCGGCGTTTCGGCAACATGCTCGATGGGAATACGTCCGGAGCATGTCACTGCCGACGGCTCTGGGGGTTATCATTGGCTGGGCGTTAATGAATTCGCTCAGTGAGACCGCGTACAAGCCAGTGATCGGCAGCATCATCCTGGGACTGGCGGCGATGCAGGCGGCTCGCATGTGGCGGCCGGGCTGGTTTGAGCATGTCCCTCACGCCGCCTGGTTCGCTTGGAGCCTGTGCCTGATCGCTGGCTTCAGCACAATGCTGGCCAACGCGGCGGGAGGAATCATTGCGCTGTACCTCGTGGCCGTCTCG
This sequence comes from Planctomycetota bacterium, assembly GCA_016872645.1. Classification (GTDB taxonomy): domain Bacteria; phylum Planctomycetota; class Planctomycetia; order Planctomycetales; family Planctomycetaceae; genus SXKJ01. The sequence goes on from VGZH01000077.1 coordinate 21,908, forward strand.
ATGCCGAAGCTGGAACTGGTGGGAACGACCGCATGGTTCTTTTTGCTGTTGAACTTGTTCAAGGTTCCGTTCAGTGCCCAATTGGGGCTCATCAGTTTGAACACGCTGCTGCTCAACGTCATGTTGTGTCCGATAATTGTGTTCGGACTACTGGCCGGCCGCTGGTTAATCCACCGCATTCCGCAGCGACAGTTCGACAGCCTCGTGTTGCTGCTGTCGTCGGTCGCCGCGCTGCGGTTGATTGGGGCGTTTTGAGTCGAAGCCGTTTCAAAGTCGATCACAAGTACCAGGCACCAGCAAGTGGCCCACCTCTTGCGAAGACAAACCACTCACTGGCGCGTCGTGCTGGTTTTTCGAGAGTTCTATTTCCCGAAGCAATACAGCCACTCTTGCCGTTTGCCGCCCGATCGAGTTGCGGTGCGGATGAAGAGTTGATCGCCAGCGACGGCCGGGCTGGGGAAGGCTTCGTCGCCGAGTTGGTTTTCGGCAACGAGTTCAAACTTCTCCGGCTTCGGTTTGAAGACGTACCAAGTGCCGGATTCGTTGGCTTGGTAGATGTGTCCGCCTGCCAGGACCGGCGATGAACTGACCGGACCGGCAAGCCGCTGCTTCCACATTTCTTGGCCGTCGCTGGCTCGCCAACAGAACATCACGCCGATGTCGCTAAGTGCGTAGATAAAGCCGTCGAGCGCGAGCATCGACTGCTCGTAGCATTTTTGTTGATTTTTCCACAGCACTTTACCGCTGCCGTCCGCTTTGACGGCGATGGTTTCGGCCTTTGGGTATCCACCGCTGGCGACGACGATATCGTCTGTCCAAACCATCGTGCCGCATGTGGCGTGAGTCGTCCCATCGACGTCCCATAACTTTTTGCCGTTCGCGGGGTCGTAACTGGTGACTTTCTCCGCTCCGCTGATCAGCAGCTGATCCTTTCCAGCGACGTGTGCGACGACGGGTGTCGAGAACGTGATGCTGTCTCGACGAGGCGTTTTCCAAAGTTGTTTGCCAGTGGCGCGATCGAGCGCTGTGATGGCGCTCGTGCCGTCGAATTCCGTCGCGATGATGACCGAGTTGCGATACAGCGTCGGCGACGGAGCGTAGCCGTACTCGTAACGCTGTGGATTGAAGGGGCCGACCACTTCCTGCCAAATCTTCTTGCCTTTGAAATCGAGCGCCGTGCAGACTACGGTCTTGGCGTGGAAGAACGTCACGAACAGTCGCTCACCGTCGCAGGCGACCGTCGAGGTTGCTTCGGTGTTCTTCGCATGATTCTTGGCCGGAAAGCCTCCCTGGGTGAGGTCGGTCTTCCAGAGTTGCTTGCCCGCCGAACGATCAAACGCGACGACGGAATGTTGCTTGTCCTGCTCATCTGCGGTCTCCAACACGACCATGTTGCCGACCACGATTGGTGACGAATGACCACGTCCGGGCACGGGCGTCTTCCAGATGACGTTTTTGTCGTTCCCGAATTCGGTTGGCACGGACAGGCCGCTGGCCGCGATGCCGTTTCGCGAGGGGCCTCGCCAGTACGGCCAGTCCTTCTCAGCCGAGAGTTTCGGAAAATCGGCGATACCCCGATCAGCGGCGGGTGCGTCATCGTGCAAGATGAGTCCCGCGAACGAAAAAAGTCCGAGAGTCACAAGCTGAACGCTAATGCTCGAAGCACGCATGTCGTCGGTTCCTTCTCTAAATCGGTGGGGGACGAGGTGGGTTGTCGGTGTCGCATCCCGCGAACCAAACCGCGAGTGAGAGTATACTCCATCGTCGCAGGCACGTCTCGTGTTGACCGAAGAGCACATTCAGTTCAAAGGGAATGTCAAGGCATGTTCGATTTGAATCAGTTAACGACGGACACGGCCACTCTCGCCACCGAGACGTTTGAGTGGGGCACTCTAACTTGGCTGTGCAACGCCAAGCTCTCACCGGGTGCGAAGCAGACGGTCGGCCTGTGTCACATTCTCCCTGGCCGAGGCAATCCAGTACACTATCACCCAAACTGCGAAGAGGTACTGCACATGCTCGCCGGAACGGGACAGCACAGCTTTGACGGCGCGTGTGTCAAACTCCAGGCGGGCATGACGATCCGCATTCCCAGCGGCGTGAAGCACAACATGACCAACATCGGCAATGAGCCGATCGTCTGCTTCATTGTATTCGACTCCGGCGTGCGTGAGACGGTGTTCCTGACCTCATAGGGTGGGGCCAGGGCGCATCGATCGTCGACCCACCAAAGTCGTACTCGCAAAAAGCATTGTTGAGCGGAGGGCGGTGCGGCGTGGCGAAACTCTGCTGGTCTCACCTTACGTTGCGTCGGGAATGTCGTCGCCGTTGTAGTGCTCGTAGAAGATTCGTCCGATTTCTTCGCTCAGCCGTTCGAGATACTGCTGTTTGAAGGTCGCGAAGGGAACCTCGGTGGCGGCGCGTGGGGCGACGGTTGGGAATCGCGACGTGATCTCTTTCGCGTAAATCTTCTCGCCGTTTCCCTCCTCGTCGAGCTCAAAGACACTCACGACTCCCTCGGCATGGCCGCGGAGCAGGTCGTGGCTGTGCTCCTCCCACAGGTTGAAACTTTCCAGGTCGATATAGACGACGTACTTCACGCCCAGAGCCTTGCCGATTTCAGACGGCTCGTCCCAGTTTTCGGAGTTCTCGTCCAACCAGGCTCGCACTTGGTCCGGGTTGGTGACTTTGATCTTATGCTGGACGAGGCGGTAGGTGAGGAACTTGGCGAGTTCATGGTCGATGGCCGAAAAGTCGTACTTCACGTCCAGAGGCGCGTAACAAACGACTGCCACGGTGGCGTCTTTCGCGGTCATCGACTTCTTGGTCATGACGTCAAAGTCTGGCTCAATCGACGGTGGTCCTCCCAGCAGGTAGCCCCAGAAAATCAACGGTTTCAAGCAACCGGTCAGCGCGAGCGGCAACAGCAGCAGTGTCGCGCAGACTCGGAGGCGAATGGACACACGAGCTTCGGGCTTCGTCATTCGAAATTCTTTCGTCATTCGAGTTTCGTCATTCGTCAGTTCCGCCATCACATCTCGTCTCCGATCCGGTAGTCGTAGAAACGGCTACCGAGCCTGTTGCTGAGATGATCCACGAAGCGCATCTCGAACATCTTGCGCGAGAGCGAATCGACCGGCACCGGTCCGTGCGGTGGATACTGATTGCGGAAGTTTCCAGAAAAGACCTGCTGAGCGTCTTTTGAACCGGCGATCTCTTGCACCCGAAAGATCTGCATCTGCCCGGACGCGGTGCCGTGATACAGATTAGGACTGCCGGCGTCGTGCAGGCTGAACGTATCCACGTCGATGACGGCGATGAATTCGGTGTCGAATTCACGAGCCAATTCGTTGGGGTGATCGAATCGCCCTCCGTTCTTGTCGATCCATTTGGCGACTTCGTCTGGATTCACAACCTGCACGCCATGTAGTTTGAGTCTGCGGGAGACGGCGTCGATCAGATCGACTTCCAACGACGGCAGTTCTCCTTCGATCGATTGCGGTGTCCGCACCACGACCAACAGCTTCCTTTCGTCTTTGGTCAAGTCGATGCCGGTGCGGGTCGAAAACTCCGAGGGGATTTTCGGATCTCCGAAGATCGCTCGGCCCGCCATGACTCCCAGCGAACAACCGCCGACACTGGCGCACAACGTCAACGCGCCCAGCAAGGCTGCGCAGGCGTGCCAACGAGCCGACATCCGTTTCGGATCGACGGAACAATTCATGGTCGATGCAATGCGATGAATTTGAGGTGGATTGACGGTTCCCCTGAGAAATGGGCGAACCAAAGGGGGCGGGTCGGGAGACAGGATCGAGAAGAGGGCGGGTTGATAGCCGCAATTGGAAAATGCGGCAAGAGGAAGTCCGAGGTGGGACACTCCGCCGCGTCATTCGGTCGGCAAAGATCGCTCAACCTATCTCGGTTGGTACACGCCCGAGCAGACTTCGACGGCCGGACCGGTCATGTAGACCTCTCCGGTCTCTGCCCATTCCAGGTGCAGGTCTCCGCCGCGCAAATGCGCTGTGACATTGCGTTCGGTTCGTCCCGCGAGGACTCCAGCGACAGCCGATGCACAGGCACCGGTGCCGCAGGCCCAGGTTTCTCCGGAACCTCGTTCCCAGACGCGCATGTTGAATTCGGTGGGCGAGAGAACCTGAATGAACTCGGCATTCACGCGGCGTGGGAAGGCCGGATGTTTCTCGACGAGCGGGCCGATGCGGAGCACCCAGTCGTCGTTGATGTCGTCGACGAACGTGACGCAATGCGGATTACCCATCGAGACGCAGGTGACCTCGAACGATCTGTCGCCGGCCGACAATGTTTGGAGGATCGGAGGATCGCCCGGTAGCGTTGTCGGAATGTCCGCACTCTTGAAGATCGGCGGCCCCATGTTGACGCGAACCCGGACAACTCGACCTCCGTCGACGTCGCACTGCAGACTCAATACGCCTCGGCCGGTCTCGATCCGCAGTGTCTCACGCCGAGCAATTCCGTGCTCGAACAGGTACTTCGCCACGCAGCGAACCGCGTTGCCGCACATCTCCGCCTCGCTGCCGTCAGCGTTCCACATTCTCATCCGCGCATCAGCGACCTCGGAAGGACAGATCAAAACCAGGCCATCACCGCCGACGCCGAAGTGCCGATCGCTGATCTCGATTGCCAGCTTCGCGACGTCCGTCGGGAACTTCTCTTCGAAGCAGTTGACGTAGACGTAGTCGTTACCGGCTCCGTGCATCTTGGTGAATCGCATGGCATCCCTTGTCCTTTCGCAACTCAAATCAATTCGCTGATAACTCGCGCGCTCGTCGGCAGCACGCGGATGCGAGCACCCGCGACGGTCGTGACAGTCGGGTCTTCGCCGTAGCCGAGGTTGTGGTACAGCGTGGCGAGCACGTCCTGGTAGTGGATCGGTCGGTCGATGGCCGAATCACCGAATTTGTCGGTCGCACCGAGCACTCGGCCGACGCGTATTCCGCCACCGGCGAGGATCGCGCTGTTGACCCGGGGCCAGTGATCCCGGCCGGCGTCCTTGTTGATCTTCGGAGTACGCCCAAATTCGCCGATGACACAGACGGTTACATCTTTGTCGAGGCCGCGAGCGTAGATGTCCTCGATCAACGCCGAGATGCCGGTGTCGAACAAGGGCAAATGATCTTTCAGGTATTTAAAGTTTTGGCCGTGAGTGTCCCAGAAACCGTAGGCCACGGTGACGACTCGCACACCCGCCTCGACCAATCGCCGAGCCTGCAGGAGCTGATCGTTCCACATCGGGGCGCCGTCGCCCAGATGCTTCGCCGAACCCTTGCCATAGCGTTCGCGGACTTTCGGATCTTCCTTCTCGACATCGAGCGCATCGACCAGTCGGCTGGACGTGAGGACATCGAACGCTTTTTGGTAGCTCGTATCCATGCCCGCCAGCGATGTGCTTTTGACCTCGCGCTTGATGCCGTCGATCGACGCCAGCAGTTCGCGCCGAGTTCCGAACCGCGAGGCATCGACGAATCGCAGTTTCATGCTGTCGAGGTCTTCGCCGTCCGCTCGCACCCCGCGGAACGACGGGCCGAGCATCCCCGGGGCTGGGCTGTTGTAAGGCCGATGCTGCATCGTCGGGAACAAGTCCACGAACGCCGGAGTGATCGCGTCTTTCGGACCCATCATGTTGG
>VGZH01000078.1 GCA_016872645.1 Planctomycetota bacterium
CCGCTATCACCGGCTGACAGAGGATCCGGAAGTGCTCGGCGCCCTTTCCGCCGGGGTTGAGCAGATGATCCGCGAGGCCTGGAGCGAGGAGCACAAGTCGTTCTATCTGACGTCGTGTCAGCATGCGCGCTCGTCGCCACCGGCGTACAGCTCTGCGACGTTTCATGCTTCGGAAGCATTCGCCTACGAAGCCCGGCTGACCGGCAACAAGGAGCATGGCCGCATCATGCGCGACGCGCTACGGACCGCGATCGCTGCCGGCATGAAATCGCTCGATGCGCGGGAATCCGTCGGGCAAACCGGGTACTACTCAGGTATTTTCCTGTTTCCGCCATTCGCGTTCTCAGCCTTGGAAGACCACCGTGAAGCGGATTAATCGCGGACGCCGTGAACCTGTGGATCATCGCCGATGGATCAGGACTGACGTAGGAACGACTCGATCTGTGGGTGGACCACAATGCCAGTCTCCTTCGCAACCAAGTTGGCAGCGCAACCACCGCACGCCGTCAGCAAGATGCTCAAATTGAGGACCACGTTAAGGCGTCCAAACAAACGCCGTGTGGGCGAACTCATCGTGAGGAGTTTTCCAAGGCGTGATTTCATTCATCCGTGCGAAGTAGCAAGCCCGTACTCACGCCGACACCAACAGCTCGTTGATGACTTGTGCTTTGTAGACGTCGGTCAGCCGTTCATCGCGGCTGTTGTGCGCGAACGTGAGCCGTTCATGATCGAGGCCGAGCAATTGCAGCATCGTCGCATGAAGGTCGGCTGTTTGAGTGCGATTGGTAATGGCGCGATACCCAAAATCGTCGGTGGCTCCATAGGCCTGGCCGCCGCGAATGCCGCCGCCAGCGAGCCAGACGCTGAAGCCGTAGGGATGATGGTCGCGGCCTTCAATGCCCGGTGTCTTTTTGCCGTCGCGCTGCTCGGCTCCGGGAGTTCGGCCAAACTCTCCGCCCCACAGGATCAGCGTCGATTCCAGCAGGCCTCGCTGTTTGAGATCGGTCAGCAAGCCTCCAATCGGCAGGTCCGTCTGCTCGCAGCAACTGCGGATGCCGGAAACGTTGTTCGAGTGCGTGTCCCACGGCTGACCAGCCATAAAGATCTGGACAAAACGGACTCCTCGTTCGACCAGCCGGCGGGCCATCAAGCAGCGCTTGCCATACGAACGGGTCTTGTCCTTGTCCAATCCGTAAAGCTGCTGAGTCTCGGCGGTCTCTTGATTCAGATCGAGCGCATTGGTGGCCGTGAGCTGCATTCGCGCCGCTAACTCGAAGCTGGCGATGCGGGCATTCAATTCGAGTTCGCCGGGTCGCGCTTGCTGATGTTTCGCGTTGAGCTTTCGCAACAGATCCATTCGTCCAAGATCGATGTCCGACGTGCGCGCGGTCTTCGGTTGGAGATGTAGCACCGGCATCCCTTCCGAACGTATCGCCGTCCCTTGATAAACTGGCGGCAACCAGCCGCTTGACCAGTTCCGTGCCCCATCCACCGGCATACCGCCGGGATCGGGTAATGAAACGTACGCCGGCAGGTTTTGATTCTCAGCACCAAGGCCGTACGCAACCCACGAACCGATGTTCGGCCGACCGGAAACGATCAAGCCCGTGTTCGCCATCCAGATTGCCTGCTCATGATTCCGATGTTCGGTGAACATCGAGCGGATGACAGCGATGTCGTCGGCGTGCTTTGCGATGCCGGGCAACACTTCCGAAAACTCCAATCCGCTCTCACCATGCTTCGAGAACTTGAACGGGCTGCCGAGCAGGTACGTCGTACGGTTCTCGTCGTCCGCAACCTCCGCGGGCGGAGCCTGACCGCTCAACCGAGACAGTTCTTTTTTTTCATCGAGCAGGTCCACCTGACTCGGACCACCGTGCATGAAGAGCTGAATCACCGCCCGAGCCTGCGGCGGATGGTGAGTTTTTTTCGGCAGCAAGTTGTGATTCGCCCTCTCAGCCGCTGAGGTCATTCGATCGAAATCGCCGAGCAACGCTCCAAGGGCCACTCCGCCAAATCCGCAACCCAAGCGCGAGATCGCGTCACGACGAGAGATTTCCTCCGGAAATAGGTTTCCGGCTTGTCGCTCTTTTTTCATGAAATCCCTCGTTCTGTCCTCTGACGGACGAAGGACAGGCCAAAAGCCCATCCCCAGTTTTCAATCCACGTACACAAACTCATTGGACGCCAGCAGCATGTGGCACAGATCAGCCAACGCCTTGTGCCGGGCGACCTCGCTTTGATTTCCAGAAACAGAGTATCGAACGTACTGCTCTTCGAGAAACTTTTCAAAGTCGGCCACTTCGTCGGTTGTGGCCTCGCGCGAGAGTGCCGCGAGCACAAGCAACTTGACTGGTGCATCAGGAGCTTCTCGCAGCGCGCGATCCCCGAAGGCGGCGGCATGTGCAACCATCGCATCGCTGTTGAGCAAGGTCAGTGCCTGGGTCGAAACGGTCGAGCGACTGCGGCGCGTGCAATTGGTTTCCATCACCGGCTGGTCGTGGGCCTGCAGCATCGTCAGCGGATTGCCACGCAGAACCTGCACATAAATGGAACGTCGGCGGTCGTTCTGACCGTCGGCGACGCTCACTTCGCCATCGGGGCGTCGAACCACTGGAATCGCATCGCCGAAGAAGCGTTGATCTAGCAATCCAGAAACGCTCAATATCGCGTCGCGCAGAGGTTCAGCGTCGATTCGGCGCAGACGCTGCCGCCACAGCAGGCGATTGTCGGGGTCGACCTCTATCGCGCGGGCTTGCGACGCCTCATCGAACGTCGACCGCTGGCGATAGACACTCGAAGTCATCATCAGCCGGTGCATCTGCTTGATGCTCCAGCCGCTCGCGACGAACTCGCGAGCAAGCCAATCGAGCAACTGCGGATGACTGGGCGGAGAACCCAGCGTGCCGAAGTCTTCGGGCGTCGAAACCAGCCCCTCGCCGAAGTGATGCAGCCAAATCCGATTGACCATGACGCGCGCCGTCAGCGGGTGATCGGGTTGTGTCAGCCAACGAGCAAACGCCAACCGTCGTCCGCTTGTTTTGGCTTCGGCGGCTGGCGGAGTCCACTGAAAGGAAACTGGCGTCGCCAGTGATGACAACACACCCGGCTCGACTGGCGGTCCTGGGGTCAGCGCGTCGCCACGTCGCAACAGCGGCGTGACCACGGGTCCCGGCAGGTCGTAGAGTGCCCGCAGTTCCTCAAAGCCGATGCGTTGCCGTTCCTGCGCCACGACCGCCGAGTTTCCTTGCTCGACCGCCGTGCGGTAGTCGGCGAACGTCTCGGGCAGCAGCTTGTCGAGCATTTTTTCATCCGGCTGCAGCAGCGATTGAAACTTCTCAGTGAGATATTTCTCGACCGGCGAACGTTGATCAGCAGGCTTGCTCAGCGCCTGCTTAACGTCCCCACGAATCTGTTCCGGCAAGGTCGCGAGACGGTCTTCAAGCAACTTCTGTTGGAATTGGACCCGCAAGTCGGCCAGTTTTTTCTTGAGTTGCGCGATCTCCGCGTCGAGCTTGCCATTGTGCTCATCTGCAGACTTCTTCTGCGCCGCCGTAGCGACGAACAACCGCCGCTCCATCTGCGGAATCCACTGCTTCGGGCGAAACGCGGCCATGAAGATCGACTGCAATTGGAAGTACTCGACCTGCGAAATCGGATCGAACTTGTGGCTGTGACAGCGAGCACACTGAAGCGTCAGCCCCATCGTCGAGGACGCGACAATTTGCAAGGTATCGTTAATCGTCGGATAGAAGTATTGCGCATCGGCGTTCTTGATCGTCGAGAAATCAGGCCGGCTCGAATCGGGAGCACACCGCAAATAACCGGTTGCAGTGACTGCATCAATAACCGTGTCGGGCAAGCGGTCGAGCGTCTCAAACGCGGTCCAGTAGTCGGTCAATTCGTCTCCAGCGATCTGTTCCTGCAAAAAGCGGTCGTAGGGCTTATCGCTGTTGAAGGCACGAATGATGTAGTCACGAAATCGAAACGCCGTTGGCAATTGCCGATCTTCCGAAAGGACACCCGCCGAGTCCGCATAGCCCGCGACATCCAGCCAATGCCGGCCCCACCGCTCACCGTAATGCGGACTCGCCAACAGTCGCTCGATCATCCGCTCGTAGGCGAACTCCTCCCGATCGTCGAGAAACTGCCGAACCTCGTCCGGCGACGGTGGCAATCCGATCAAATCGAACGAGGCGCGTCGCAGCAGCACCTCGCGACTTGCATCCGCCGACAGCGTCAACCCCTTGGCTTCCAGCGCCGCGAGAACTAACGAGTCGATCGGATTGCGGACTCGATCGACGTTGCGAACCGTCGGCACTTGTGGACGAACGGGGGGACGAAACGCCCAATGATTACTCGACCGATCACCTTCCGGCGTTTTGAGATCATTCGCATCCTCGTCGGCCGCATCAGCTGATGCCGCGCCGTCATTGATCCAAGTTCGAATGACACCCTTCTCAGCCGCCGACAGCGCCGGTCCTCCCTGCGGCATTTCGTTCGACGCCAGCTTTTCCCACAACAAGCTCGACTCCGCCGCCGCGATCCTCATTGCCGGTCCCGACTTTCCGCCGCGCAGTATTTCGCGTCGAGTCGTCAGTCTCAGCCCCTGAGCCGGCTCGGCCCCCGCATGACACTTCACGCAGCGGACTTTTAAGATCGGCAGCACATGCTCTTCAAACGTGACCTTCGACTTCCCCTGCTTGGTGTCATCAGCCGCGACATGTGCCGTGTGCGAAACGCAGCACAATGCGGCAATCATCGTCCAACAGACAATTGCTGAGCATCGGTCGGTCATTTGGTGGTGACTCATTTCAGACTCGCGCGGACCAATTCTTCACCGCATTGAAAATGGAGAAATGTGGAACATCTCACGGCAATGCGTCGTACTGCCCCCAGGGTAGCGGCAGACTCGGTTTGCGAGCCTGATGCCGACCGCGTCCGTCGATGGGACGGTCACGGAAGTAATCGACGAAGCGGCCGAGTTGTTTAACGGACTCATGGAAAACTCGTTCTCCTTTTTCTTTCGTCGCCTTTTCCGCATCACCGAGTACCCCCGTGTCGTTGTAGCTGCTCGTCCAGGAAATCAACGCGCCCGGACCGGCTCCGAAGAGGTCGACCCAGTTGAAGGGGTTGTTCTCGTCATTCATCTTGATCGTACCGCTCTTGATCTTGTCTTTGCGAACGCCATCTTCATCGAGGTACAGGTACAGCGATGTCTCCAACTCGCAGGCGTGCGAACAGCCTCCGGGAAACTTGCTCTCGCGCCAATTCGGCAGAAAGGTCTTGTCGACGGTGAGCAGATTCCACCACGCGATCAGCACGCATTCTCCGTCCGTTTCCAAGTTCGTGCGGCGAGCAGCAAGATCAAGGTTCGGCATGTTCGAGCCGTGGCCGTTGAGCAAAATAATCTTCTTGAAACCGTGGTACGTGAGCGACTTCGTCACGTCGAGCACTTGCTTAATGAAGGTTTCCCAATGCGTGTTGATCGTTCCGGGAAAGTCCATCACATGTCCAGTGTAGCCGTAGGCAATGTGCGGCAACACGAGCACTTTGTCAGGCATCGCTTCGCCGACGCCGCGAGCGATTCCGCCGGGGCACATCAGATCGACGTCCAGCGGCAGATGCGGGCCGTGTTGTTCCACCGCTCCGCAAGGGATGATACAGACCTTCCGCATCTCGATGGCCTCGTTGATTTCGGGCCAGGTCAGCTTTTCGTAACGCCATTCGGTCGCGGCTCGGCTGGTCATGAGAGTCTCCGTCGTGCGCGGCAAGTGTGAACAAAGGCCAAGTTTCCACAACCGGCGCAGAGCAGACTATCGCGTCTCACTCGGAAGCCCAACCGAAGCTACCGAAGTCGCAAACGAGGTCGCTCGAAACGAGTCGGCCAAAACGACCATGACAAAGAATCACGCCAGGATTCGCGTTGCGCTCGCGACCATGAATTCGTGAAAATTCCGCCGATCAAAGTTCCAGCGATGACTGCCAAACGGCTACTCGGACGGGGTTGCTTGGCGACCCTCGACACGCCGCGAGTCAGAAAATTGAACTCCTGCCAACCAGCTTCCTCAGCCCAACCACGGAGGATCGCACCCACTTCTGAATCGTCATCGAGCCTCTCCGACGAGGCTCCCGCGCCTGACGACTGGAATTCCGAAGTTGGTTCCGTGTCCGTCGCCGGCGACATTGGCGAGGACTTTTCGTCGGAGTCGGATTTCGACATCGGCCGCGCTGACTCCTCAGAGATCGGTCCCGGTTCCCGACTGGCTCCAGCCGGCAGGACGAAGCCTGGCACGCTGCGGAACAATGCGTTGATAATCTGGTCAATCGCTTGCTCCGGCGTCGGCACTGCGGAATCGTCAAATGTCACTCTCTTTGGTTCGGTCAAGGTCGGCGTTGTTTCCAACACGATTTCGGGAACTGTGATCCCGTTGAGCGGCGACAAACCGTTTGAAGTCTTGAGATCGGCAGCAAATGTCGCCGGCTGCGTTGCCGAGAACGCGACGACCAGATCCGCCTGGCGAGCGTTCGTGGTCAACAGTGCCGGACGAAGGCTGGCTGCCAAAACATCTGCGGAGATGACTGTCACATGATGGAGATTTAGCTGGGCCGTGCCGTGAATGGCGAAGACTTCGTCAAACACGGTGGCGGCGATTGTGCTCGCACCGCTGCCGACAATCGTGACATTGTCGTTGACGGAAAGTGGACCATTTTCGGCCGAAAGCGTGACGACTCCGGCTGGCAAAGTAATCGTGTCGGCTCCGTTGCTGACGTTGGCTTCTTCGAGAGCGGCCCGAAGCGTGGTGAAACCGTTGGCATCGGCGGCAATCCCGTCGCCGAGCAGTGCGTCATGCGAATCGCCGAGATTGTTTACGACGAAGGCTGACAGTAGCCGTCGCGGTTCGAACGTTTCGGCGAAGAAACGTGCCAACGACCGGCGACGCCGCGACGGGCGAAACGGTTTCCACGTCGTGACGACCTGTTCCCACAACTGACGAATTGGCATCTGGCTTTCCTTGGCGAAGGCCGTTGAAAAGCGGCACGCTTTTGAAAACTCGGCCGGCTGGCCTTACAAGGCATCACTTCGTTGGATCGGCAACGGTGCGGGAACAGTCCCAAGCAAAGATTGCCGGTTACGCAGTTTGGTCGAACTTTGCGGGCATTGAACCTTCATGCGAGCACTCGTCACGGGCGGCGGCGGATTTCTCGGACGGTATATCGTCGAGCAACTTGTCGCGCGCGGCGATCGGGTCCGTGTCTTCAGTCGGCAGAGATATCCGGAGCTGGAATCGCTAGGAGTCGATTCGCACACTGGCGACCTGCAAGACCTTCCGGCGGTCTCGGCTGCGTGCCAGGGAATAGACATCGTCTTCCACGCCGCAGCGCTGCCTGGCATCTGGGGGCCGTGGAAGTTGTTTCACGGAGTCAACACGCTCGGCACGCAGCACGTCATTGACGGCTGTAAACAGCACGGCGTTGGACGGCTGGTATTCACGAGTTCGCCGAGCGTTGTCTACGACGGCCACGATCATCTCGGCGCAGACGAGTCGTTGCTTTACGCGACGAAGTTTCACTGCCACTACCCACACAGCAAAGCTCTGGCAGAGCAAGCGGTACTCGCCGCCAACGGTCAGGATGGACTAGCGACCTGTGCCTTGCGTCCGCACTTGATTTGGGGACCGCGCGACACGCAGCTCATCCCGCGACTGATCGAACGAGCAAAGCGCGGCCAATTGAGGCGAGTCGGCGACGGCCGAAACCTGATCTCGATGGTCTACGTCGAGAACGCCGCGCGAGCACATCTGCAAGCGGCCGATGCCTTGAGCCTGTTGTCGCCAGTCGCCGGCCAAGCCTACTTCATCAACGAACCGGATCCGGTCAACCTGTGGGACTGGATCAACACGCTGCTTGGCCGCGCCGGAATGCCGCCGGTGGCGAAGTCGATCCCGGCCGGCGCTGCGACCGCAATCGGCGCAATCTTGGAAGGCCTCCACGCGTTGTTCGGAATCAGGTCCGAGCCGCGTATGACTCGTTTCCTCGCGTCGCAGTTGAGCCGCTCGCACTGGTATCGCGTGGACAAAGCCCGCCGCGATTTTGGATTCAAGTCGGCCATCACGATCGAAGAAGGACTGCGGCGACTTGAACCCGAACTTCGATCGGTCAAGTGATTTTGCAAGGCCTCGCGACTATCCTCGGCCGCGTCTGAAGATTGAGTTTACGGGAAGCCTCGCCATGCCCACCAAATCCGAAATGTTGCAGACGGATTTCGCGCACCTGATTCATCCGCTGCACAATCGCAAACTGCACGAGGCCGCCGCACATGTGTGGGTGCGTGGTGAAGGTGCGATTCTCGTCGACGCCGACGGCAAGGAATACATCGACGGATTGTCCGGGCTGTGGAATGTCGTCGCTGGCCACGGGCGACGGGAGCTGGCCGAGGTCGCCGCTCAACAGATGGAAACGCTTGCCTACTGCTCCGGCTACGCGGGAAGCTCGAATCCCATGGCAATCCGATTGGCCGAGCGACTGGCGGGACTCGCACCACCGTCGATCCGCCGGTTCTTCTTCACATCCGGTGGTGGCGAGTCGAGTGACACCTGCTTCAAGACGGCTCGCTACTACTGGCGAATGCTCGGCCGTCCGGAGAAAACGAAAGTCATCGCACGGCAATTTGGCTACCACGGCAACACGCTGGGAGCGACGGCCGCCACGGGCCTGACGAACTATTGGCCGATGTTCGAGCCGCGCGTGCCGGGCTTCGTCCACATTCGGTCGCCGTATCCGTACCGCTACGTCGCGCCGCCCGGAGTCAGCCCCGGTATCGCGGCTGCGAATGAACTCGAACAGGCGATCCTGCGCGAAGGGCCGGAGACCGTCTCGATGTTCCTCGCCGAGCCGGTGCAAGGCGCGGGCGGAGTGATCGTGCCGCCGGACGACTACTTCCCGCGCATCCGAGAAATCTGCGACCAGTACGACGTGCTGCTGGCCTCGGATGAGGTCATCACCGGCTTCGGCCGGACGGGGACAATGTGGGGCTTGCAACACTGGGGCGTGCAACCCGATTTGATTCAATTCGCGAAGGCGATCACGTCCGGTTACTTCCCGCTCGGCGGAGTCGGCATGAGCGAGCGGATCGCCAAAGTGCTCGACACCGGCGAGATGACCTGGATGCACGCCTACACCTACAGCGCTCATCCGGTCGGCTGCGCGGTCGCGCTCCGCACGCTCGACATCATCGAACAAGAAGCGTTCCCGTCTCAGGCGGCCGAAAAGGGGACGTATTTGCTGAACCGCCTGCAAGCTGCGCTCGCGTCGCATTCACACGTCGGAGATGTCCGCGGCAAGGGCCTGATGTGTGCCGTCGAACTCGTCCAAGACAAAACCACGAAGGCCGATTACCCGCCAGCCGACGGCATCGGCCAAAAAGTCCACTTGGCAGCTCAACGTCGCGGCTTGTTCACTCGCCTTCGTGGCGACGTGTTCTGCCTTGCGCCACCGGTCATCACACCTGTCAAGCTGCTGGACCGCATCGTAGAAATCCTCGCTGAGTCTGTGCGTGAAGTGCTCGGCGACTGACACTCTTCACATTGGCGTGAAGCCATCTTTGGCCGACGCTCGGGCGAGGGATTTCTCATTTACTCCGCGCTGGCGCGTCAAGCGGGCTTGAACGTAGCCAAGCTTGTAGAGCCGCTCGCAGTGTCGCGACTTGTTCGGGATTCTGTTCTGCCACGTCGTTGACCTCCCAAACATCTTCCGGTTTAAGAAACAACCAGCCCTTAACGTCGTCGGCAGACAACTTGGACGCAAGCGGTGTGGTCACGTCTGGCTGCACAAAGAAAAACTCCTCAGTTCGCACGCCCACGTGCCCTTCGACGTCTTGAAAGAACAACTCCGATCGACTCGATGTTTGCTCGTTTCGCAACAGCGGCAGCAGACTGATAGACCCGCTGCAGCCAAAAGGCCGCGCCGATCTGCCGAACCATTCGCTTAACGTGGGCAATAGATCCAACGGAGTGACCAACTCTGAACGCCGGCTTCCCAGCAACTCGCGTGTTGCGCCCGCGACGAACAATGGGACATGCACGCGCTCCTCGCGAAAAGAAGTCGCGTCGGTGGTCAAATCAGACGCGTGATCCGCGAAGGGCGACAACATTTCGATTTCGCAGACCCCTTGCCCGTGAGCAGCCACGACGACCATCAGTGGCGGAGCGTCACCGAACAACCTGTCGATCGTCCCCAACAAGCAGCCCAGCGAATGATCGAATTGAGTCAGCATGGCGGCATAGGCCACTTCGATTTCTCGAATCGCGGCCAACTCTTTCGGAACTTCATCATCATCAAGTTCGTCGGCATACAGTTCCACGAACTGCGACGTCGCAAGGCCGGGCCAGCCGATCCCAGACGACTCCAGCCACAACATCCAAGATGCGGTCGGATCACAACTCAATTCGACCAACGCCTTCTCCCCCGAAGTCACCAACTGGCCAAAAGCTGTCTCGCGGAACTCGTCCGTTTCGCTCGCAGGCGATTCACGCAACTGCCGGACAACGATCCCCTCATCGGAAAAACCAGCGCACAAAATATTCATTGCGTCGCGAAGTCCAAACTCAGGGGCCGGCGATGAGAAGCACTGTTCAAACACGACGCCTCTGGATGCCAACCGATCGAAATTCGGCGTCTCGATCCATTCATGCCCGTAGCAACCCAGACAACGGCGGCTGATTTGATCCAAGCTCAAGACAATGGCACGTTGCGACATCAGCGAGGTTCCACTAAGGAAGGGCGTACCTGTCAAATCTACCCCATGTCATTCGATCCCGCCGAGACTCCGCAGATACTCGGCGGTCCGTACCGCTGCATCGCGCGGACCCATCAATTCGGCGTACGCTTGGTGGATCGTGACGAATCCCTGATAGCCGATCTGCCGGAGAGCAGCGAACACCTCAGGAAAATCGACACCACCTGGTTCCCAAATCGGGATGTGATGAAAGCGACGCACACCCAGACACCAAGTTTCCAGCTCAACCGGACCGGCCGGATCGACTCGATGATTCTGAACATAGACATTCATCAGAAATGGCTGGAGCCTCAGCAGGGATTGCAAGCCATAAGATTCGCCACAGAGCATGAGATTGGCCGGCTCATAAATGAGTCCGAAATTCGACCGACCAATTCGGTTCAGAACCTCCAGCATCCGATCCACTGACTCGAACAAGGTCGTCGTGTGACACTGATGAGCCAGCCGAATCCCGCGTTGCGCCGCCTCGTCCGCCGCGCGCCGAGCGGTTTCAATGTCCGCTTCGTTCTTCAGGCAGACGCGGATTAAATCGCATCCCAACGCCGCCGCCACATCAAGACTCGGTCCAATGTTTTTCAGACTGTCCGGCCCGTGCTCGTTGTTCAGGGGCACGTCGCTGTCTGCAGTAACCATCGACACGTACAACCCCGCTCGTTCGATCTCTCCGCGCATCCGTTGAAGTTCGCTGTGCGGAGTGCCAATCCCTCCCGCGCTGGCTCTCATGCAGATCGCGCCGTAACCCAACTCGGCCGCCAACTGCACCAGATCACCAAAAGGAACATTCAGTTTTGTCTTGCAAGAAGCCTCCGCAATCCGCACCGACAGCGATAATTTCATGACTGACCCCGACACCGCCCAAGCGCATCGACAAACTCAAGAACAACCAAAGAATAGCCCGCAATTCGTGGACAGCAATCACGATCACATCATCTGCGCCGTTGCTTGACGCTGACCGACTCGACCACCACACTCCGCCCTCTCGTCGACCAGTCCACGGTTGACGCTGGAGGTGTAGCTCAGTTGGTAGAGCAACGGACTTTTAATCCGTAGGTCTCGGGTTCGAGTCCCGACACCTTCACTGATTGGGGGCCTCAGTGATTCCCCCCCTGCCTGCAAAATAGTCATCGGGAGATTTGGGGACCGGCAGCTGGTCGCAAGGAATTGGGCCTCGCCAAAATTTTTAATTCTGGGAATTCGACATTTTGTGGTTGAAAACCACCGGTCTGCAGCCGGCTTGGGGGCGAAGAAGCGTGGGACCAGCCACTTCGGCACGGTGCTTGCCAAATTGATTAAAAACAGACTCGTTTTGCATTGGAAATAAGGTTTGTCTCATTGAACCGGCCAATCGACCATCGCCAAGTGTCCAGATTTTGGAGAGAGTCACGACAAGATTGGTACCCGCGTGATTTTGCTTCTCGTTGCGGGATTGAATTGAGAGCATGCGTCATCCGATGCACCTGCGACTCGTATCGTTTGTGGTTTATGAGTGGCGAAGCTAGCACCAACACTCTAACTTATCAGAAGTTTGATCGTTACGACGAAAGATCGCGACAAACAGACTGCGTTAGAAACGGGCGACGTCCGAGGTCGCGGACACGTTTTGAGCGAAAAACCACTTGCATTTTTTTGAATTCCGAGAGACGGCCGCATGCCAAACGATTGCCTTTGACTCAGATAGCAGTGAAGTCAATCAGGAACGCCGGTTGCGGGCAGATTTACTGATTCGTATGAGTCAGTGACTGTATTTTTAGTTTTGGATTTAGAGCGGGGAGGCTTTGATTTTTTCTCGAACTATTAGGTCTTAGGAGGTTTTGTATGACTAGGGTCGCAGTTCGCAAGCAGGCATTCACACTCATCGAACTTTTAGTAGTCATCGCGATTATCGCCGTTTTGATCGCACTGCTGCTCCCCGCCGTTCAACAGGCTCGGGAAGCGGCTCGCCGAACCCAATGCAAAGGAAACCTCAAGCAAATTGGCATTGCGCTGCACAATTACCATGACTCTGCCAAGCTCTTCCCGCCATCTCGACTTAATGTTGGCCACGTTGGCTGGAGTTACGGCAACCCAACGCCGAAGCAACCGTTGAGATATACCAACGCTAGCGGTTGGACGATGCTGCTGCCGAATCTGGATCAGGCCGCCTTGTTCAAAAGCTATAATCACCAACAGGCCGCCAGTTGGTCCTACGTCTACGGTGCTTATGCCCTTTCCGAAATGCAAGGCAATCCGGATACGTCGGGAAATGCTAAGATCATTAAGAACCGACTTCCCATTTTTGAGTGTCCGTCTGATTCAAATCCGTTCTTTTATGAAAGCACAAACCAATACTACTCGATTAGCAGCACGACGACGGGTGGTGCTCGCACGAACTATGACTTTAATGTCCAATACCTTGAATACTACTATCAGGGATGTGCGATGAATCCAAGCTGCTGGCCCTCAAATCAACGATCGATGTTTGCTAATAACTCCAGCTCGAATATGGGCTATTGCACCGATGGATCAAGTAATACTGCCTTCGTTACTGAAACTGTGAGGAATGTTTGGAATGGGGTCCCACCCACATGGGGACACGCTGGGCATGTGCAAGTGGGTATTGCACTGGACATGCCTTGGCATGTGGGGATCAACAAATGGGGAAGCCCGAGTGCAGCCTGGCCGGGACCGTCGTACAACCCAAACGACTACGTTCGACAGGGCAGGCTGTTGAATTGGGCAGCTGGCGGGAGCCTTCATGCAGGTGGCTGTCATATGTTGATGGGCGACGGCGCTGTTCGCTTCGTCAATCAGAACATCAGTGACACCACACTGACTTATATTTCCCGGATCTCTGATGGCAAGGTTGTTGGTGAGTTCTAGGAAATTGACGGCAAATTTGATTATGTCGTCAGACATTTTGTCCTAGAATTGTTGATGTAAAGACTTCGGTCGATTGCTGAGCGTAGTAGTTTCTGCTGAATAGCTGATTGGGGTTTCGATTACTCTAGGATACTTCCAATTTACCTCGTCGTTGAGGGGAATTCATGACTGCAAGTTCACGTTATTTGCTCGGATGCCTCTTTGCATTCTCAACACTGTTTCTCGCCGGCTGTTCAGACGGTTTATCACCGCCGCCAAATCTGCCGAGCACCGTAAAAGTGACAGGGACGGCGACACTTGATGGAAAGCCGCTAGAGGGTGCAGTCATACGATTTGCCCCCATCTCAGATAAAGGTTTCCACGGTGCATCCGGAGTGACCGACGCCTCAGGAAAATATGAGCTTGTCACGGACATCGGAAACGGACAGAGCCGTCCGGGCGTCATTCCAGGGGAATATACGATTCACGTCAGCCGGATGGTCAAACCCGATGGATCGCTGGTGCCCGCCAACTCAAAGGAACCACCCATGATGCTGGGAGCACGGGACACGATCCCGCTTAAATACGTCACCGGAAAAGTTAATTTTAGGTACACAGTGGCGCCAGAAGGCGGTTCATTTGATCTCAAGCTGGATTCGAAGGAATAGGATCGGTCATCAACAAACAGCCGGGGCGCACTGTTTATTGGTTGAGCATCGGCTGGGTGACTTCCGCGCGGACTGGTGATTGCTCTGCCCCTGCTTGGGCGAGCAATGAAGAATCAAATCGTGAATTCGAAGCGATATTGGTTTGGCGTTTTGGCAATTGTCGCGATCGCGGCGGGAAGCTTCTTCGTAAGACGAGAATGGAGACCCTCGTCTGCTGACCTTGTCTCTGCGGCCAGAAAGGCCTTTCTCCACGGCGATTTGACAGGCGCTCGCCGCATCGCCCTGGATGCCGTGGCGCTGTATCCCAACTCTTCAAAGGTTCGCTTGACGGCGGCGGAGATTGAATTGGGGCTAAACCACCCCAAAGAGGCGCTGGCACAGTTGGAACAGGTTTCAGACGACGGCAGCGCTGCCGCTTTAAACGCGATCGGAAACGCCGGAGACCTCCTGTTTCAACTGCATCGACTGACAGAGGCAGAGCGGCGCTTCCGCCGTGTATTGGAGGTTGATCCCAAAAGCCTGTTGGCGAAGAAGCGGCTGGCGACTCTGCTCGCACTTGCAGGACGGCGATTGGAGGCGAGGCGATTCTATTTTGAGGTCGTCAAATCCGGGCAATTTGACACTCACGAACTCGGTCTGCTCGGGGACGTCGAGCAAGTTTACGAGAACCCCGAATTGGTTGATCATCTTGCTCAGCCAAGCCTCGATGATCCGTGCCTCCTGCAAGCTGCCGCTCGGTACGCATTGTTTCGTCATGAATCGACAAAGGCTTTGAGTTTGTACCGCCAACTCGCCCATTTGCGCCCCCAGGATATCGACATGCAGGCAGGCTTCGGTCGGGCGTTGATTGATGCCGGGACGGACGAAGAGTTTTTGAAATGGCACTCGTCGCAGCCGAATGCGTCTGACGAGCATCCCGACATATGGGATGTTCGTGGACGATTCGCTCAAAAACGAAACGAGCCCGACGTTGCGATCCGGTGTTATCTCGAAGCCATTCAACTCGACCCAAATTTGCGACACGCGCATTATCAGTTGACGACATTGCTGCACCGACTTGGCGACACCGAGCAATCGAACTTGTTTCAGCAGCGCACCGATCAATTGAATGCGCTTTCGGACACACTCGCCCTCATTCACATCGACAGTAGCCGAAGTGATTTGTTGGAACGAGCGGGACGATTGAGCAGTGCTCTTGGCAGGCCTTGGGAAACCTGGGGGTGGTTGCAGGCAACAGCTTTAATCCCAGGCCGAAATGAACTTCGTGGTCAGGCTGAGCGTCTCATGCGGGCCTTCGACACCGATACCCCGCTGGTGTTGCCCGAAGGCCGACTCGCGTCACGATTCGACCTTTCAAAATTCCCCTTGCCAGCCTGGAAGAGCCCAACGGCAACGGCAGACAAAGAATCGTTGCTGACAAGTTCTCACCGGCTCAAAAGTATCAAGTTCAAAAACACCGCTCATGAGGCCGGATTGGATTTCACGTATTTCAACGGCCACGATTCGGATGTCGCCGGAATGCAAATTTGGGAGGGTCCAGGCGGCGGAACGGCAGTGCTCGATTACGACAACGATGCCTGGCCTGACCTCTATTTCACTCAGGGTTGTGACTGGCCGCAGCAACCTGGCCAAACGAAATACCTCGACCGCCTGTTTCAAAACTTGGGTAACAATCGATTCGTGGACGTGACAGAGGAAACTTGTTTGGGTGACGCGAATTTCAGTCATGGCGCTACGATCGGCGATTACGATTCGGATGGTTTTCCCGATCTCTATGTTTGCAACATTGGCTCGAATCGCCTGTATCGAAATTGTGGCGACGGGACGTTCATGGACGTCACGAACGAAAGCGGCCTGACGAGCAAGGGCTGGTCGACAAGCGGCTTGATCGCAGATCTCAATGGAGACTCCCTGCCAGAAATCTACGATGTCACCTACTTGTCTGGTCGCGAACCTTTTGAGCATGTTTGCCACGACAAGCAGCGAGGCAACTCACCGCGAACGTGTTCGCCGGCGGTCTTCCAAGCGGAACAGGATCGACTGTTTCTCAATCGTGGCGACGGAACGTTTGCGGACATCAGTGCTGAGTCGGGAATTCACGCTCCCGAGGGAAAGGGGTTGGGCATTGTGGCCGGAGATTTCGATGGGACGGGACGGCTCAGCCTGTTCATCGCCAACGACACGACCGCCAACTTTCTTTTCATCAATCGAACCACCAACTCATCCGAGGCTCCGAGTTTTCTGGAGCAAGGCATCCTTTCTGGCTGTGCTTTTGATCTCAGTGGGAAAGCCCAAGCCAGCATGGGCGTCGCGGCTGATGATGCGGACGGCGATGGACTGACGGATCTCTTCGTGACGAATTTTTACAACGAATACAACGTGCTCTACAGGCAGCTGCCGAGCGGAGGATTTTCTGACATTTCCAACACAGCCCGACTGAAGGAACCGAGTTTGGCGAAATTGGGATTCGGCACGCAATTCATCGATGCTGATCTCGATGGCTGGCCCGACTTAGTGGCCACCAACGGTCACGTCGACGATTTTCGCTCTCATGGCATCCCGTTTCGGATGCAGGCTCAGTACTTTGCGAATTTGGGAGCTGGCCGGTTCGCCGAATTACCCGCTGAGCAATTGGGTGACTACTTCCAGCAGGAGCTTCTCGGCCGAGGCCTGGCTCGGCTCGATTGGAATCGAGACGGCCGCGAAGATTTCGTGGTATCCAATCTCAATTCGCCAGCCTGTCTAGTCACGAATCAGACGGCCGAAACTGGTCACTTCCTGGCTCTGCAACTCCGCGGCGTCGATTCCAATCGAGATGCATTCGGTGCCGTTGTCAAAATCACGACTCATGGTCAGACGCGAACGAAGCAATTGACCGCCGGCGACGGGTATCAAGCGAGCAATCAGCGACAATTGCTCTTCGGGCTTGGCGATGACGTTATCGTGGAATCGCTGTCTGTCCGATGGCCATCGGGCCGCGAGCAGATTTTTCGGAACGTCACCGGCGACTCGGAATTCATGCTCGTTGAAGGACGAACCGACTTGGCACGAATTCCGAAACCGTAGAGGGGCGATACTGCAAAGGCCGGATTGTCACTCGGCGGATCAACGAATTTGTGAGTTAGTTTCTCAGTCAGGAACGCTGTCGATCCTTGGGTGTCAAAACTTGCGGTGAGTCGCGATTTTGGCGGAGCCCATGTTACGATCTTGACATCGTGTTTCGTTGGCCTTGGTCTGAGGAGTTCGCCAAATGCTGACTGCGGAATCTCGTTGTCGTTCGTTTCCGTCGCTGGCGGAAATGGTCTATCTGAACACCGCTGCGGAGGGAATCCCTCCGCTTGAAGTTCGCGAGGCGCTCGATCAGTACTTCCGCGACAAGCAGCTCGGTATGGATGGCCGCGAACGGCACTTCGCGGCGCTTGAAGAAACGAAAGCACTTGTCGCCGATCTGTACGGGTTGACTCCGTCGGAGATCAGCATCTGCTCGTGTTCGTCCGAGGCGTACAACCTTGCGGCTCTGGCGTTGCAGTTGCGTGAGGGAGATGAAGTCGTCATCAACGATCTCGACTTCCCCGCCGGAGCGACACCGTGGCTGTTGCCAACGTGCCCAGCGAAGGTTCGCCTTTGGAAATCTCGCGACGGAGCGCTGCGAGTCGAAGACTTGATCCCGTTGTTGACCTCAAAAACTCGACTCGTGACGGTTTCGAAAGTGAGCTTCTTCAATGGATTCCGCTTGTCGCTGCCGGCGGTCGTCGAGGCGGTGCGTCGACACTCCCCTGCCCTGTTGGCCGTCGATGTCACTCAAGCCTTGGGTCGTATTCCGCTCGATTTGACGGGAGTAGATTTGATCGTCAGCAGCACTCATAAATGGATTTTGGCCAGCCACGGCGGTGGCCTGGTCGGAGTCCCCTCTGAGCGAGCGTCCGATTGGCATGTGCCGGCTGGAGGCTGGTTCAACTTGGACGACGCCTTCGGAGCGACTCGATTCGACCGTGCCGTAAGCAAGCCGGGAGCAGCCGGCTTCGCGGTCGGAATGCCAAACTTTCCCGCGATCTACGCGATTCGTACGGCACTCGTGTACCTCAAAACTGTGGGGGTGACGGCGATCAATCAATCCGCTCAACCTCTGGTCGAGGAGTGCCTTACGGAAATTGCCAAACTGCCAATCGAGCTGCTCACTCCGCGAGATATCTCGCTTGTGGCGGGAATCATCGCCTTCCGGCATCCGGCCGCCGAAACGATCGCTCAGCGGCTGCGTTCACAGCGCATCCATGTCATGTCTCACGCTGGGCGATTACGAGTCGCCATCCACGGCTACAACACACGAAACGACATCACCTCTCTATTGCGTGAACTTGCCACATCGCTGAAATCGTTGGGTTGACGAGCCGTCCATCAATCTTTGCGAGAATTCGTGGCGGTCAAATCGAACCGATCTTACGCTCGCGGTTCGACAGACGCGTGCTTATAGTCTTGCTTGGTTGGTTTGACGACGCGACTCGCTGCGTAGGTTCATCTGGATCCACTGGCTGCTTTCTCCTTCGCCTTGCCCACCTGGTGAGCCACCATCTTTGGCTCCTTTCGATTCGGCCCGGAAAGTCCGCAGGGCCGACAATGATTTTTGGGAGTGCGAGCAAGTGGGAAAGAAGTTGTACGTCGGAAATTTGAGCTACGAAGTAACGAGCTCAGACCTGGAAACTCTATTCGGCCAATTCGGCACGGTGCAGAGCGCTCAGGTCATCCAAGACCGGGACACTGGTCGGAGCAAAGGTTTTGGATTCGTCGAGATGGGGGACGAAAATTCCGCCAACGAAGCGATCCGTGGCCTGCACGAGAAGGAACACAGCGGACGCCCATTGACCGTCAATGAAGCTCGCCCTCGCGAAGAACGCGGCGGAGGAGGTGGCCGTGGTGGCTACGGTGGCGGAGGTGGCCGCGGTGGCTACGGCGGAGGTGGCGGCGGTGGCTACGGTCGTCGCTAAGCTCCTGGCTTCGTGATCCAACTCAAAAGCCGAAGGGACACATCGGTGCTCCTTCGGCTTTTTCTCTGGAGCGCGGAAATTCATACCTTCGCCGCGCCGAACAGTCGAGCGATGCCATTCTCGAGATTCGCCCACACATCAACATGCGGGGCGATTTCAAATAACATCGGTGCGACATGCTCGCGCTGTCGCAGCGTTTTCAAGAGCTTCGGCCAATCGAGGTCGCCGTCACCGACCTGCGACTGGACTTGTCCGTCTCTGCGCTGCTTGACATGGATCATCGACACGTCGCCGGGGGCAATCGACTCGACGATGCTTGCGATATCGTCCGATGGTTCCGTCAGCAACAAATTGCACGGGTCGAAACAGAGTCGCAAGCGCGCACTTCGCTCGCCCAACATTCGACGTGCCGCGTTCATGACCGAATCAAACCACGGCCACGGTTGCCAAGAATGCTCAATCGAGAGGATCCCTTCGACTTCGAGCATCGCCTCGGTCAACTCGACCAACCCACGCGCCGCCGTCTCGATCGATGATGTCACGCATTGCTCTGGCCGAGTTTGCAGATCGACCAACCGCAGATGCGGTCGCTCGCGATTCGCCAGCGCGATCGCCGCCGACCGCCCAGCAAGGAACATTGAATCCTCGCGAGTCAGTGCACTTCCCAAGCACGGCAAGCTCAACGCCACATTGAATTTCACGCTTGGAAAGCGGCGAGCCAAATCGGCCAAGCGATCCGCCTGAGGCCTACACGTCGACCCGGCTTCGTACACACCGAGACTCCCTTGCCGCAGTTCGATGGCCGCCAGTTTCAGCCGCACAGCTTCAGCGACCAACGAATCAAGCGAGTTACCGGAATCCAGTTGAACCTTCCAGCAGTTCGACACCAGCCCCAGTGGCCGCAATCCGTCGCGAATGTTGTCGCAGGGCATGTCGATCTCGATGAATGGTCAGCTCTTCGCCAAATCGCGCAACACCGTGTGCAGAATGCCGCCATTGCGGTAGTACTTGACCTCGACCGGCGTATCGATGCGGCAAGTGGTGACGAAGTGGACAACACTGCCATCGGTCTTTTTCGCAGTGACTTCGACCGCTTGACGCGGTTTAAGGTTGTCGTCGAGAGCGATTTCGAAAGTCTCGGTGCCGTCGATTTCAAGGAACTCGCGAGACTCCCCTTCGCGGAATTGCAGAGGCAACACGCCCATGCCCACGAGATTTGAGCGGTGGATGCGTTCGAAACTGGTCGCGATCACCGCACGAATGCCTAGTAGGTACGTCCCTTTCGCGGCCCAGTCTCGCGAACTGCCGGTGCCGTATTCGGCTCCGGTGAGAACCACCAGCGGCGTGTGGGTTTGCTTGTACTTCAGCGAGGCGTCGTAGATCGACATGGTCTCGCCGGTTGGCAGGTACTTGGTCACACCACCTTCCGTTCCAGGTGCGAGCAGATTCTTCAAGCGTATGTTGGCGAACGTCCCGCGAGTCATCACACGATCATTGCCGCGGCGGGCACCGTACTGATTGAAGTCTGCAACGCCAACACCGCTGTCCAGCAGGAACTTGCCCGCCGGGGAGTCTCTCTTGATCGAGCCGGCAGGACTGATGTGGTCGGTCGTCACGGAATCGCCGACGCTCACAAGGCAGCGAGCCCCGGTGATCGACTTGATCGGCGCAGGGGTCGCAGGCATGTCGACAAAGAACGGCGGCTCTTGAATGTAGGTGCTCTGCAAATCCCATTCGTAGAGGTCGCCGGTGCTGGTCGGGATCGACTGCCACTCGACGGGGCCTTTGGTCGCGTTGCCGTATTCGTGGAGAAACGTCTCCGGCGACATCGACGAGTCAATCGTCTTTGCAACCTCGGTTTGCGTCGGCCAGATGTCCTTGAGGAACACGTCACGGCCATCCTTGCCTTGGCCAAGCGGTTGCGTCGTGAGGTCGATGTCTGTCGTGCCGGCGATCGCATACGCCACCACCAGCGGCGGACTGGCGAGGTAGTTGGCCTTCACTTGCGCATTGACTCGGCCTTCAAAGTTGCGGTTGCCGGAGAGCACGGCCGAGACGACAAGATCGCCTTCAGTGACAGCCTTCGAAACCGGATCAGGCAGCGAGCCGCTGTTGCCGATGCAGGTCGTGCAGCCGTAGCCGACCGTGTTGAAGCCGAGCGCGTTGAGCGACACGTCGAGACCGGACTTCGCCAGGTAATCGGTGACGACGCGCGATCCCGGAGCGAGCGATGTCTTCACCCACGGCTTCCGAGCCAGGCCCTTTGCCACCGCGTTCCGAGCGAGCAAACCAGCTCCGATCATCACACTGGGGTTGCTGGTGTTCGTGCAACTTGTGATCGCCGCGATGACGACCGCGCCGTCGGTGATCGACGTTCCACTGCCGTCGTTGACTGCGACCGTTGGGCCAGCCGAGGTGCGACCGAAGCCCTTGCCGAGTTGGTCGCGCCAGACGTTCTGCATTTCCTTGAGCAGCACGCGATCTTGCGGGCGCTTCGGGCCGGCCATCGACGGCTCGACCGTCGCGAGGTCCAAGCCCAACGTGCTGCTGAACCGAGGGGTCGGCGACGCGGCCGTACGGAACAGACCCTGCTCTTTATAGTACCGCTCGACGAGATCGACTTCGTTTTCGGTGCGGCCGGTGCGTCGCAAGTAGTTGAGCGTCTCGTCATCAACGGGGAAGAAACCCATCGTCGCACCGTACTCGGGAGCCATGTTGGCGATCGTGGCGCGATCGGCCAAGGACATGTGATCGAGACCAGCCCCGAAGAATTCGACGAACTTGCCGACAACGCCATGCTTGCGCAACATCTGAGTCACCGTCAAAACCAAGTCTGTTGCGGTCACTCCTTCTCGCAGTGAACCGCTCAATTGGAATCCGACGACTTCCGGCGTAAGCATGTAAATTGGCTGACCGAGCATGACCGCCTCGGCCTCAATGCCGCCGACTCCCCAACCGACGACACCCAGTCCATTGATCATCGTGGTGTGCGAATCGGTGCCGACCAGCGAATCGGGAAACGCAACGCCGTCCTTCGTCAGAACTCCTTTCGCGAGGTATTCCAAATTGACCTGATGCACGATGCCAGTCGCCGGAGGGACGACTCGGAAGTTGTTGAATGCTTGCGCTCCCCATCGGAGAAAGCGGTAACGCTCGCCGTTGCGTTGAAACTCTAAGTCGATGTTTTGCTGCAACGCACCCGCGGATCCAAACGCGTCGACCTGCACTGAGTGGTCGATGACGAGATCACATGGAACGAGCGGATTGATTTTCTTCGGATCACCACCCATGCGAACCATCGCGGCGCGGAGCGCCGCCAGATCGACGACGGCCGGGACACCGGTGAAATCCTGCAGCACGACTCGACCGGGCATGAACGGGACTTCGACTTCTTTCGGCTTGGCCGCATTCCAGTTTGCCAGCGTTTTCACATCATCCGACGTCACCACGAACTCATCGACGTTCCGCAGCAATGCTTCCAGCAGCACGCGGATCGAAAACGGCAGGGTGTAAATTTCGCCAATTTTGTCGTCAGCCAATTTTCCCAGACGAAAAATCGTGTAGTCGCCACTCTTGGTCTTGAGAATCGATTCCGCACCAAATGGGTTCGTCGCTGGCATGATGTCTCCAGAAAGAAAAATCGAGCACGAGATTGTAGTCCCAGCCGACCGACCCGCAAGAAACGGACGAGCGCAGCGAATCAGGCCAGCAATCGACGAAACTCCGTATCGCTTGACCGCTTCGGCGGAGTTGCTGCAATACACCGGATCACTTCCGTCGATTCCATTCAGGAGACGCCTCATGTTCCGCAAATGGTACCAAGGTTGCGTGCTGGCGCTGGCATCGCTGCTCGCGGTAACAAATGCTGTGCCAGCACAGGCACAGTCGCAGTCTTCCGACAAACTCAAGTTGTCGTACGTTGCACCGGACGACGGCATCTTTTTTTTCACCTGGAATGGCTGGACGGAATCGGATCCGAAAAGCACCAACCGCACCGAGCAGTTGTTTGCCGAGCAGGCAGTTCGAGACTTTGGCAATCAACTGATGATCGAAGTCACCAAGCTGATCAACAACGCCGCTGCGTCTCAGGCGGATCCGTCGGCGAAGATCGCAGCCGAAATGGCGCCAGAACTTGTCAAGCTGGTGCTGACACATCCGGGAGCACTGTATGTCAAGAGCTTCAAAGCAGCCGAGAATCCCGAAATCGAAATGGCCGTGATCTTCGACACCGAAAAGGATGGACCTGCTGCGGTCGCGGCGCTCAAGAAACTGCTGGCCTTGACCCCCAAGACTGGTCCACAAGCCGCCGTCGAAGAACAGATCGGTGACGCGACTTTCACTCGTCCAAAAGAATACGGACGAAACGAGCCCGAGTT
This sequence comes from Planctomycetota bacterium, assembly GCA_016872645.1. Taxonomy (GTDB): domain Bacteria; phylum Planctomycetota; class Planctomycetia; order Planctomycetales; family Planctomycetaceae; genus SXKJ01. The sequence goes on from VGZH01000078.1 coordinate 23,663, forward strand.
TCGGATCGGCTATCGCGAATCGCAATTGATCTTTGCCCTGGGAAGTCAGACCCCGAAGGATTTGGTGAGCAAACTGCAATCGCCGGGCAAGTCCGCAGCGTGGGTCACGAAAGCAACGCAGGACCTCGCGGTGGAGCGTCCGACAATGTTGATGTTTTTTGACGCACAGAAACTGTTCAGCGCATTGCAGCCAGTTCTCACGGAGCCGATGGCGCTGAAGGTCATGGACGTGCTGGGTGTTTCGAAGTTGAAATCGTTCGTTGCGGTTTCAGGCCTGGACAAAGTGGGAACACACAGCGTCTCGGTCCTCACGACCGAAGGAACTCCGTCTGGCCTATTTGACCTGATTCCCGACAAACCACTGAGCATCGCTGAGTTCAAAAAAGTCCCGGCCAACGCGGTCAACGCGACGGTGCTTCGGTTTGACCTTGCGCATGTGTACGACAAGGTTCTCAAGGGCGTAGAACAAATTGATCCGAATGTCCGGGCCCAGATCGAGCAAACAATCGCGGCATATGAGCCCCTACTTGGTTTCTCGCTCAAGACGGACGTCCTCGAGGGACTGGGCGACACCTGGACGTACTACACCGCCGCCGGCGACGCGACAGGACTCGTCCCGGGAATTGTGCTTACGGCCAGTGTTCGCAAGCAAGAGAGCGTCGCAAAAGCGCTCAACGTTGTCGTAATGTCCGCCCGTGCTGCACTCGCTAACGCCGGCCCGCAAGCTCCTTTTTCGATTCAAGACTTCGCCGTGGGAAGTGACAACGGTTATCAGATCGTCTTCAATAATCTGCCGATTCCTGTGCGGCCGACTTGGGTGCTGACCAAGGATCAACTCGTCATCGGCGCATCCCCGCAGTTGGTCACCGGTCATGTTTCCGCCGCTGCAAAAAGCTCGCTGGCGGACAACGACGCCGTCAAAGCAGCCTTCAAGTGGAATCCAAAGCCATTGACGGTCAGCTATTCGGATCCAAAACCAGGATTGCAAGCGACCTACCAGTTGGTCAGCACATTCACTCCCGTGTTGACCACACAGTTGGCCGCGCAAGGCATCAACTTCAACTTACCACCATTGCCCCCGATCAGTGACCTCGAGAAGCATTTGCTGCCGACGGTCACGACGATGGGCCGCACAGCCAATGGTTGGAAGACCGAGAATCACGGCGTTGTTCCCAGCGGCGTCGCCGTTGGTCCCGCTGCGGTAGCGGTTGGCGTCGCTTTGCTGCTGCCGGCCGTGCAAAAAGCTCGTGAAGCAGCTCGACGCTCGCAAAGCATAAATAAACTCAAGCAAATTGGGTTGGCGATGCACAACTATCACGACGTCACCAAAGCGTTCCCGGCGGCGGCGAATGTGGACAAGAACGGCAAGAAGCTGTTGAGTTGGCGGGTCCATATCCTGCCGTACATCGATCAAGATGCCCTTTACAGGCAATTCCATCTCGACGAACCGTGGGACAGTGAGCACAACAAGCAGTTCATCAAACAGATCCCTGTAACTTATGTGCAGCCGAGTCATGCCGATCTGGCGAAGGACGGCAAGACGGTTTATCTCGTTCCAACCGGCAAGGGACTGGCGTTCGAGGGGAACGAAGGCATGCGGCTTCAGGACTTTACGGACGGAACGAGCAACACGATCCTGGCCGTCGAGTCTCATCGCGACGCCGCTGTCGTTTGGACCAAGCCGGATGATCTGGTGGTCGACCTGAAAGCCCCGTTGAAGAACCTGAAGTCTGCGATGGACGGTGGCTTTCATCTGCTGTTGTGCGATGGCTCCGTCCGTTTCGTCAGTGACGCCATCGACGTCAATATTCTCAAAGCACTGTTCACGCGCAGCGGCGGTGAAGTCATCAATTTTGACGCGATTGACCCCGTCCAATCGGCAGTGGCGGTCGGGGGGTTACCGCTCGCTCCAGCCCGTCCCATCGCGGCTCGCCAGGGAGATCCCAAGAACAACCTCAAGATGATCGGACTGGCATTTCACAACTACGCGGACACGCACAACCGGCTTCCGCAACGCACCGTTTCTGACAAGAAAGGCAAAGCCTTGCTGAGTTGGCGCGTCAAACTGTTGCCGTACTTGGATGCGAACGATTTGTACGAGCAATTTCATCTCGACGAACCTTGGGACAGCGAGCACAACAAGGCGTTGATTGACAAAATGCCCGCCGTGTTTTCATCCACTGGCGACGAAGAATTGGCAAAGAAAGGCAAGACCCGTTTCGTAAGCCCCGCGAATGCCGAAGGGGTACTGGGGGTCAAAGAAGGAACGAAGTTCTCGGAAATCCTCGACGGCCTCAGCAACACGATTCTCGCAGTCGAAGCTCGTTCGGATTCGGCGGTCATTTGGACCAAGCCGGAGGACATCGTGATCGACTTCAAGAAGCCGTTTTTGTTCCTGAAGGACTCGCGCGATGGCGGATTCCTGACGTTAATGACCGATGGCTCTGTCCGCACGATTACTGACAAGATTAAAGTTGAGACTTTAAAGGCCCTCGTAACGCGCAATGGAAAAGAGCCCGTCAGCGGATTCTGAGGCGTGAATGCGTCGAGCAGGTTTTCAACCTGTCCGGTTGGTCGTCTCCGGACAGGTTCAAGACTTTTCCAATCCGTTCAGAGGCTTACATAGCGAAGCCGTGGCACTTCCACGTCATCGGTGCGGAGATTGGTCCGCTCACGTGGCAGAGTTAATGGAGAAAGTTAAAAACGGGCAAATTCAACCCGACACACTGATCCGTTCCGGCAAGGATAGCAAGTGGGGCGCAGCCGATCGCAGGAAGGGGCTTATGCCCTCCAAAGACAACAAGTCCGAATCGACCGAAGCCACCTCGTCCACGGCATCGACCCAAGCGGAAAGCGATGCGCGCCGCAGCGCTGACAACGTCCCCCATCAATGACGAAGACGACCCGCTCTATCACATGAAGGGTGAGACCCCTGCTGCGGAAAGTTCAGTCCCTTTCTGACGCCCCGCCGAGTACGACGTTTTTAGTTCGTCGGTTTTTGCTAACTAACGCAAGTCTTCAATCCGAACAAAACCGGGACGACTTGCGTGTTTTTTTTCCGCAGCCGCGGGTCGCCTTGAGAAGTACGTGCCACCTGCACCTAATCCGAAATACGCTGACCGATTTCTGGATGAATCATCACACGTCGATCCGCATTGAACTCGCACGATCCACTGACT
>VGZH01000079.1 GCA_016872645.1 Planctomycetota bacterium
AATGTCAGCCGCGGTTTGTCTCCCGGCATCAGCTTCGCGAAACAGCTTGGATCTCGCTCGTTGTGCAATTGCAGGATCGGCTCATCGCTGTCGAACACCCATTGGCGATCACCGAGCCACTTTCGAACCGACAACTGCGTGACGCGAGCCGACGCCGTCAACAGCGGCGGACGCCCCTCAGACGAAGTAACGGAGACTTTGTCGAACTCCACCTTCGCCTGGCTGCTTGTCCCGATGGCAACGCGGCCCGACTTCAGCGGCAGCGGTACATCACCAAAGGTTATCTTCTGCTGTCCATCGACCTTCACCCCGATCGCATGACCGTGCGTCACAACCGACACCGCGATCGGCTGCTTCAATTTCACCTCACACGGAACGACCCGCAAATAGCCCCCTTCGGGATACCTCACGAGCGCCACGCACTGATACTTGTGCGACAACTGCACGCGGAACCCAGAACTCAAGTCCTTCGCCCCGTGAACGAGAAGCCCTGCCTCAAATCCGCCGTCTCCAAACGTCGGGTCGGGCCATGCGTTCCAACCTTCGCCAAAGAACCGGAGTTGCTTCGCTGCCTCAACGATCGTGACATCTGCCGTCAATTCGACGTGCGCATGTTCTTCGGGAGCAACCAGAAAGCTCCATTTATCGGCCGTCAGAGCGACTTTGCCCTCGGCCAACATTGCTGGCTTCCAGTCGGCCGGTCGCGCCGTCCAGAGCGACAGATCTGGTGCCATCGTCTGCGCATTCGTCACCACGGAGGTCAGCCACACAATAATGACGAACAGGATCAGTTGGCGTTTCATCGATGTCCTTCTCTCGCTGGCGGTTCAATGACCGGAACAAAAAGAATAACGTTTCCCCTTCGGATCGTCTGCTAACTTTTCCGCCGTCACTTGCCCGAAGGTCTTTGTAATTCATCGTCATGCCAGTGAGTGGCTCTCCGCAGGTTCGGCCACGGCACGATCTTCAATCCATTTGCACTTTGAGAGGTGACTCTGTGCGAATTCGAGTTCCCAACGCTTTGGTCTCCCTAGTGATGTTGTTAGTCCTGAGCATCCCTCTGGCCCCGTTGCGTGCCGAACTGCCGCTGATTCGGTTTGATCGGTTGATTCCGATTGGTGGTTCGGCAGGGGCGACGGTGCAGGTCGAGCAAGTCGGAGCCGACACCGATGGCGTGACCGAGATGATCTTCGATCATCCAGGGATCAAGGGGGAGCACGTTCGGGAGAACCGCGTCTTCAAGGTTACGATCGCGGCGGATGTCCCGGCCGGTACGTATGACTGCCGATTGGTCGGGCGGTTTGGAGTCAGCAATCCTCGGCTGTTCCAGGTGACTCATGGGCTGACGGACATCGAAGAGAAGGAACCCAACAACGAGGTTGCTCAGGCGCAAGCGGTCACGATCAACTCGGTGATCAACGGAATGAGCGATCAGAACGGCGAGGATTGGTTTCGGTTCGAGGCGAAGCGCGGGCAGCGAGTCATCGTCGAGTGCCACGCAATGCGGCTCGATTCGACGTTGGACGGGACACTGACGCTGACTAACAAAGCGGGCAAGACGCTGGCATCAAACAGCGATTACTTCGGGGCCGATCCGTTTTTGGATTTCGTCGCGCCGGAGGAGGGTGAGTTCTTCGTGCGACTGAACGATCTGACGTTCAACGGCGGCGCGCCGTATCGGCTGGTGGTCTCGGATCGGCCGCACGTTGAGAATGCTTTTCCGCGAGCGATCACCGCAGGGCAATCGGCGACACTGACGGTACTCGGCCGGAACCTTGGCAGCGGGGCGAGGCCGTCATCCGCGCGGATTGTTGACGCGCCGCTCGACGAGATTGCGTTACCGGTGTCGGCTCCGAGCAACGTGCTCGACTTGCAGACGTATCGGTTTCTCGAACATCCGACCGATCATTCCGTGTTGCCGACGGCCGGAACCTGCACGCTCACTGGGTTTCAGTGGCGACCGGAACTGCCGGGCGTCGGGCCGTCGCTGAATGCTCAGCGGATTCTCGTCACGAAAGAGCCGGTGACGATCGAAGCAGAACCGAACAACGATTTCGCATCGCCACAGCCGATCACGCTCCCAGCGATTGTCGCGGGGCGGTTCGATCAGCCGCGCGACACCGATTGGTTTGAAATCTCGGTCCCGGAGAATGGCAACTACGCCGTGGAAATCTTCTGTGAGCGCATCAGCGGCCGAGCCGATCCGGTGGTGGTCGCATTCGATGAAAAGCGAAATCGAATCGGCGAGTACGACGATTTCGGCCACCGCACGAACGCCTTCGACGGCCACTTGCGAGACCCCGTCGGTATGCTGACTCTCAACAAGGATCAGAAGTATCGGCTGCTCGTGCAGGAACGATACGGTCGAGGCGGGCCGCGTTATCAATACGTGCTGTTGCTGCGAAAGCCGCAGCCGGATTTTTATCCGGCGGCCATTCACAGCCAGAATCCCGGCCCCGGCAACCTCACGTTGTGGAAGGGAGGCGCCGCGTACCTCGACGTGGTGACGCACTTCCGCGACGGACTGAATGCGCCGATCACGATCACCGCCGAAGGTCTCCCGCCGGGAGTTCATTTCGCGGCGACGACAACCGACGATCAGCGCGGCACCTTCGTGTTGTGGTCCGACGAGAACGCCGCCGATGTCGTGGCTCCGATCAAATTGTTCGCGACCGCGAAGGTCACGGGCAAGGCAGTCGGCTCAGAAAGCCAGCCTGCGGAAGTGACGCTCCGCCGCGAAGTCCGACCGTACACGCGAGTCTGGAACCAAGCCAACATCAGCAGCAGCCGACCAACTCGTGAGCAACTGATCGCTGTGCGCGAGACCGCTCCGTATTCGCTGGAACTTGTGCCGAACCAAATTGAAATCGAAGCGGGCAAGATCGCCGAACTCAAAGTCCAAGCCAAACGCGACTGGCCCGAATTCAAGAACTCGATCAATCTGATCCCGTTGGCATTCAAAGGCCAATTCCAAATGCCGAACACGACGATCGCCGCCGACACTAACGACGTGACAATCCGCATCACAGTGCAAGCCGGCACTCGCCCCGGCGAATACACGTTGTCGGTCCTCGGCCAAGCTCAAGTCCCATTCAACAAAGCCAAGGACGCGAAGGACCGCCCCAACACGCTCGTATCGATGGCCAGCCGGCCGGTGACGATCAAGGTGACGGAACCGCCGAAGAAGTAGAGCGGCGAAGACGGAAGTCGCCGGATCACTTGGGCAAATCTTCGGGACGGACGAGCGATTGCCCTGGTCCGCGAACTTGGAGCACGCGGACTTCGCGGTCAATGATCGTGAAGATGGCTCGATAGGTCGCTCCGCGGCGAGTCCTGAAGAAGACGTGCCGAATCTCGGTTTCGACGAACTCGTCTTCTGGTGCCAAGCTCGAATTCAGCGGATTCTCACGAAGCTGATGTGTTGCCGCATCAAAGGCGTCGAGCCACCGCGCTGCCCCATCCAGCGAACGCTGCGAAATCCAAGTCGCAATCTCAACGAGTTGCTCTTCGGCTCGACGCAGGATGACAACGTCGTAGCTCATGAGCGTGCCGCGATCCCCAATCGTTGTCGCAACTCAGCCGTCACTTGAGCGGCCGGTCGTCCACGATCACCCGCCTGCATATCTGCCAGAGCTTGCCGCACCTGGAACAAGCTGTCCGCCAAGTCTTCTGGCAAGGGATGTTCGGCTCGCCATTCGACAAGAATCTCTTCAGGCGTAAGTGACGACTCGCCCTGGCTGAGCCGCGAGCCAAGGAATTGATGGAATTCTTCCAATTCGTCCGTCAGCGAGGCACTCATTAAATTTGACCTTTCAAAAGCTGCTTACGAATCTGAGTCTGTCTTCTCCTCAGAGTCACCAAGCGTTTCGGTCTGGTAGTCTTTGTACGTCTTGCCGTCGGCATCAATCCATTCAATTGGTCCCGCAGATTGGCGGCCAAGGATGACCGACGATGCCGCACTCGGGCTTGAGAAAACGTAATTTGACTGAAAGACGTACTTATCTCCAACGAGTTTCCAAATGTCATTCTTCAGAAGTTTCTCTCGCAATTTAGACCAACCGTCGGCGATCGACGGAGATTCTTCGGGGTTGGCTTCCGACCCTTTCGCGACAAGAAATCCATTGCTTGTCTCAGTCATACGCGCTTGGAACTTCTTGTTCTTGATTGAAAACTCCTTTGATTCGGGAGTCACGGAACCAGTACCAAGTGAGGAATCGTGCGTTCCGGTCGTTGCAACAAGGCAAACGTAGCCGGCAGTTGGAAGGACGAGCCGAATTTGATCGATGAAGTACTCCATGTCAGAGATGTCTGCTTCAGACAGAGTCGATTCCGTCGGAGTATTGCCGTTTTCAATTTCTGCGTTTTGTGCCTCACGCGCGATGCAGACCAGCCTCGATTCGATGTACTTGATGTGTGACTTGGTAAGGAGTTCGTCCTTGCTGATGAAGAAGATGCACTCCTTGAAGTCTCGCTCGCCGTTTTGGAGATGTTGCTTCAGCCGCTTACCAACGTTTTCCGCTTCGCCAATGTAAATGCGTTCGGAGTAGATCGCTTCCTTCGGATCGGACTTGAGAAGGTAGACTCCAGGCTTCGTGAACTCGTCGCGACTCATCAGTTTTGTCAGAGATGATCGTGGTGAGTGGATCGCTTTCCCTGACCAGTTGCCGATTTCGATTGTTCTCGGGCCGTTATCGTTTCCATCAATCAGATAGACGGTCAGCTTCTTGCCCATAGTGGATTCATCGTACCGCAAATGTGCTGCAGTTCAACAAGACGACAGCGGACAGTTCAGGCGAGGATGCGGTTACTCACCGCGTGGTGGGCGTTGCATGAGGGACTCGGTGGCGGCGGCGGGCGATTTGGTTTCGAACAGAACGGCGAAGACTTCGCGGGTGATCGGCATGTCGATCACCTTTTGCCGAGCGAGGTCGTGGATGCTGCGAGCGGTTGTCACCCCTTCGGCGACAGCGGTCATGCTGGCGAGAATGTTGGCAAGCGCTTCGCCGCGGCCGAGGCGCTCGCCAACTCCGCGATTGCGGCCGTGGCGGCTGACGCAGGTGGTGATCAGATCGCCCAGGCCGGCGAGGCCGAAGAAGGTTTGCTTGTCGGCCCCGAGCGCGACGCCGAAGCGGGTCATCTCGGCGAGGCCGCGCGTGATCAGCGCGGACTTGGCGTTGTCGCCATAGCCTAGTCCATCGCAGATGCCGGCCGCGATGGCGATGACGTTCTTCAACGCTCCGGCGAGTTCGACGCCGAGCAGATCGCGATTCGTGTAAACCCGGAAGCGATCGGTCGCGAAGAGTTTTTGAACGGTCGTTGCGAACGCTTCATCCTCGCTGGCGATGACCACGCTGGCCGGCTTCCGTCGAGCGGCCTCTTCGGCGTGACACGGTCCGCCGAGCGCGGCGACCGATCGCGAGCCAAGGACATTGGTGATGATCTGCGTCGGGCGAGCGAATGTGTCGTTCTCCAGTCCTTTGATGACGCTGAGCACTGGCACGCCGGCCGGAAGCTTGTCGGCAATCTCGATGAGCGCCTGTCGCAGGAAGGCAGTCGGGACTGCGGCAACGAGTACGTCGGCTCCGGAGGCGGCGGAGGCGGCATCGGACGTGATGTTGATTCGGTCAGGGATGCGGACACCGGGGAGCAGGCGATCGTTGACTCGCGAGGTGGTCATGTCGCGAGCGAACTGTGCATTTCGGGCCCAGATCGACACGTCGAGCGCTGGGTGCTCGGCCAGTACGACCGCACAAGCCGTTGCCATCCCGCCGCCGCCAAGAATTGTGATTTTCATGCTGACTTTGAACCGATGCTCACAGAAAGGTTGGGAAAAAACACCGAGACATGCTCGGTTGGGTTGAACTGCGAATCAGTGGCGGAAGAAAGCGTGTTCCAATTGTTCGGGACGCGCCAGTGGGAAGGATTCCAGAAAATCCACAGCCGACGACGGCCGCAGGGAATGATTTGCCCCATTCCACGCAAAGTCGATTTGCTCGACCAGTTCGCGTGACCCCAATTTGTGGTCGAACTGTCGAGGAGCCATGCTAATGTCCCAATTACCCGAGCAAAAGCCGGTCACGTTCATGGATCGTCGTCAGTCCGAAGATGGTCATCCTGAGGGGCGTGAGCGTCGTCAATTCCGCGATGCACACCGCCTGCTGAATCCTGATCCGCAGGAGTTGGCTAAATCGATCGACTAATACAAACTGCGGCATCATCGCCACTTCATCATGCATGAAGAGCTGTACAACGTCATGGTGAGCCTCGGCTACCACAAGTAGCCCCGGCTCGCTGTGACCTAAGTTGCCAGAGCCTGATCGCTCGTAAGGAGTGATCGGGCTCTTTTCGTTTTGGGATCGGAGATCGAGGGCAAGGCTTCCATCCAACCGGTCGCGCGGGCAGCGACTCGGCTTGAGCCTCACCCTCCCAAGCCTGTCAGAGAGCTTGAGTCGAATTCCCATCTGGCCGTGATAATCTCAAATCCCGCCAAGAGTGCCGCACTTCTTGCCGATTGGTGTTGACGCATTTTTGAATCTGTGCCAAAACCGTCATCCCATTCGAATTCCGCTTGAGCATCGGCCTTCCATCCCGCCTCTGGCCGAGACTTGGCGGTTCAACTTTCCTCTCTTTCCGCAGGTTCTACCGTGAATACCTCATTGGTTTTCTGTGTGCTCGCGTTGTCGAGTTCCTGGACTCCGCCTTCCGCTCCAGACCTTGATCCATCTGCGGTTTTTCGTCGATCTGAACCCAGTGGATTGTTCGAGGCAACTGCTTTGCCCAGTACCGTGATTCGCGCACAAAGCCCGCCATTGCAACTGGCCGACGGGATGCGTGATGAAGAACCGATTCGGCGCAACATTCCGCCAACCTATGAGACCCCCGCGAAATCGGCCCCGGTCACACAGCCTCCAGCGACGCCTTCAAATTCGAACCCGACGTACTCGGCTCCGTATGAAGAGCCACAGTCGAATCAACCAGCTCTAATGTTGCAGCAGACTGATCCGAACGCCACGCCGTACATGACGGCACCTCTTCCGGGGGTTTCGACGTGGGGCGCGAATGGACCGCAGCCGTATCGCTTGGGATACTCGTTGTGGGCCGACGTCGGCTGGCTACCAGCTCGTCCGACGGATTTGGCAAATGCCAGCAAGTTTGAGGTCTTGGAGGCCAACATAGGCCTGAACCACACCATTCCAACGTGGTGGTCTCCCTGGCTGTTTTCGTTGGAGCACCAGTTGGGCTACCGCAGTTGGAGCGGACCGATTTCGACCGCAGACCCGGCCCGTGTGGATTTGCCAGCCAATGCCTATCGCTTGGGTTGGGACATCCGATTCGACACCCCACTCAATAGTCAGTTCGCGCCCTTCGCGCTGACGCTGGCGTTTAATCCCTCGATCAACTCGGACTTCCATCAGACGTTGACCCGCGAGGCCTACAATGTCGACGGTCGCGGTATTTTCATTTGGCAACTCGATCCTCATTTTCAGTTGGCGTTGGGAGCTGGTTTTTGGGATCGAGTCCGTGATCGAGTCATTCCATACGCCGGCTTTGTCTGGCTGCCTGACGATCGCTGGGAGTTCCGCATCATGTGGCCACAATCGCGAATCCAGTACTACCGCGGTAACCACATGGGCGAGGATGTCTGGCTGTACGTCAACGGCGAGTACCACATTGAGTCCTATCAGATCGGTTCGTCGGTATTCGATCCAGCAGCTCCGGCTCCAGGCATAGCGAGCCGTGCCGATCAGGTTGAATTTGAGGACTACCGCATCTTGATCGGCCTGCGGAAGAGCAACCCGATCATGTCGGGATTCATCGAAGGGGGTTGGGTCTTCGGTCGTCACGTCAACCAGCGATTCGGTCCCGATTTCCAAGTCAACAGCGGGTTCATTGGTCGCATTGGCATTCGATTCTGATCACCGATTCTTCATCATGTCCGACCCTGTTGCGGTCATTCTCGCTGCCGGCAAAGGAACTCGGATGAAGTCCGATTTGCCGAAGGTCATGCACTCGGCGTGTGGACGTCCGCTGGTCGAACATGTTTTGGACGCAGCTCGCTCGGCCGGAGTCAAACGACTGGTCGTCGTCGTCGGGTATCAAGCGGAATTGGTTCGAGCCGGACTCAGTCGCCATCGCGATGTCGAATTTGCCCTGCAAGCCCAACAAAAAGGGACCGGACACGCCGTGCAGATGTGTGCCGAGCAACTCGCAAATCATGATGGTCCCGTTCTGATCCTCGCGGGAGACACGCCCCTCTTACAAGGTAATTCGCTGTCGGCGTTGCTCGCTGAACTGCGCGACCAACAGGCGGCTTGTGTGATCGGCACCGCGATCACCGAGAACAACTTTGGGTTGGGCCGAGTTGTGCGGTCCTCGTCCGGTGACTTCCTGCAGATTGTCGAGCAAAAAGACGCAACTCCCGAAGAAGCGGCAATTCGTGAAATCAACACAGGCTGCTACGCCTTCGACAGTCGCCTGCTGTTTCGATCACTCACGCAGATCCGTCCAAACAACAGCCAAGGGGAGTACTACCTCACCGACGTCCCCGCGATTCTCAAGGCCGAAGGCCATCGCGTGATCGCCACCCCAAAGCTGACGATCGAAGAGGCGATGGGGGTCAATACGCCGGAACAGCTTGCGGACGTCGAATCGATCCTGCGACGACGAGAGTCGTGACCGCGAGCACGGTCACTGGGCTGCGATTCGCAGCAACACTTTGCCTGCTCTTCCCGGAGTCTCTGCCGCGGCAACAGCCTCATTGACGCGGTCCAACGGGAACACCTCGCCAATCTGCGAGGTCAATACTCCTTCTTGGATCAGTCCCGACACGGTGCGAATCAACTTTAATTTGGCGATCAAACTCAGCTGCGGCAACCACCGAGCTAACCAGAAGCCAGAAATCGACGCTCCGGGAGTCATCAAGTCGCGCGGCGAAAAACTGAGCGGTTCCGGCGACAAAGTGCCGTAAACCAACATCCTGCCCCCTTGCGCCAGGCACTTGACGACAGCCGAACCGGTCAATCCACCAACAGGATCAATCCCGAATTGCACGCCTCGCCCACCGGTGACGCGATGCAGCTCGTTTCGCAGGTCGTCGGCAGGTTGTGTGGCGGGATCGAACACAACGACCGCGTCCGCGCCGAGTGACTTCAACACCTCAACTTGTTCCGAGCGACGCACCACATTGAACGTCTTGAATCCAAATCGCTGCCCCAGCCGCACGATCATCTTGCCGAGTTCTGAAGCGGCCGCTGTCTGCAACAGCCAATCACCGACGGGAACCGCCAGCACTCGCCGAGTCATCGCGTACGCAGTAACCGGGTTGACGAAGAACGCCGCCCCTTGTTCGGACGGCAGCGACTTCGGCAGCGGCACCGCTTGTTTGGCGAGCGCCGTGGTCTTCTCCTGCCAGTTCCCGTTGATGCCGTTGAGCAACGCAACTCGCTTACCGACCAGGAACTTTCCGAGCAATCCGCCGCCGCTGGCCTCGACGACGCCGACTCCCTCGTAGCCCGGAGTACAGGGAAGATTCGGCAGCTTGCCGTAGACGCCACGCACCGTCATCAGATCCGACGGATTGACCGGACTGAATAACATTCGCACGAGCACTTCGCCCGACTTCGGATGCGGCGTTTCGATGTCTCGCGTTTGCAGCACTTCCGCCGGCTCACCGAACTGGTCGAATTGCACAGATTGCATGGAGGTGTCTCAATCCCGTCATTACTTCTTGTCGATTTTGCTGGACGAATCATGCGACGAGTCGTCCTTCTTACGGGGCCGAAAGAATTTCATCGACTGCAACACAACCATCTTTCGCCGAGCGATCCGCACTCCAAACGTGATCAGCCAGTTTTTGAAGCCCGGAATCACAAACTGCTTCCGGCGTTCCAACGCTTTGATCGCGGCTTTGACGACCTGCTCTGGGGTCGAGAAGTCATGCTTCTTCAGCCAGCCGGGGACGTTGGCCACATCGAAGAAGTCCGTCTGCGTCGTTCCCGGACAGAGAGCGGTGACAGTCACGCCCCGATCGCGGCACTCAGCCCACAACGCCTCGCTAAAGTGCAACACGAAGGCTTTGCTGGCCGAGTACGTCGGCATGTAGGCCACCGGCTGAAAGCCCGCGACCGACGAGACGTTGATAATCCCGCCGTGACCTCGCTCCATCATGCCGGGCAGGATCCGATAGGTCAGCTCGGTCATTGACGCGACATTGAGCTGAACGAGATCCCGCATCCGCGATTGCTCGGTCTCGTCGATGGTCCCGACCCAGCCGAAACCCGCGTTGTTGACCAGAAGTTCAATCTGGATTCCCTTTGCGGCGATCGATTCGCAGAGCCGCTGAGGCTCGGCCGAATCGGTCAGGTCGCCGACGATGATCTCGGTCTTCGTCCCGTGCCGAGTGTGCAGTTCGTCCGCCAGCTTATCCAGCAGTTCTTTCCGCCGAGCCGTCAGCACCAAGTGCATGCCGTGAGCCGAGAGCCGGCGAGCAAACTCGGCCCCGATGCCGGAGGAAGCTCCGGTGATCAGTGCCCAGCGATCGGCGTAGGCGTCGAGCACGTTGTTCGGTCCTCATCCAAAGCTGGCAAATTCGAGATCCCGGCGAAAATTCATGTCGAATCGTAACACAACGACCTCGAAATAAAAGCCGCCGCGTCGCTTGCGGCGAGCTTGCCCCCGCAGAGTTTCGCTATGCTGCGCCGTCGCCTTGCCGAATAGAATGGGTACTTTTGCTCGCCGTCTTCAAACGACGGGCAGAAGCGCCCGTCCTCATCGAGGTCCTCCATGTCCGTCCGAAGCCTCACTCGCGAAGAAGTCCGCGCGGTCGATCGCCGCGCGATTGACGAGTTCGGCATGACGGGCCTCGTGCTCATGGAGAACGCTGGCCGTGGCGCGGCCGAGCGACTGCTGGCACTCGGCGTCGATGGGCCAGTCATTGTCTGTGCCGGCAAAGGAAACAACGGCGGCGACGGCTTCGTGATCGCACGGCATCTCGAACTGCTTGGCTGCGATGCGCGAGTGCTGCTCTTTGCGAACCCTTCGGAACTCTCCGGAGACGCCGCTGTGAACTGGCGAATCCTCGAAGCCGCCGAGACACCGCGAGTTGTGCTCGGCCGTCAACCGCCTCTGTCTGACATCGATCACGCACTGAGCCACGCCGATTGGATCGTCGATGCGTTGCTGGGCACAGGTACCCTCGGCGAAGTCCGCGAGCCATATCGCACCGCCATCGCCGCGATTAATCGTTCCGCTCGCAAAGTCTTGGCCGTCGATCTTCCGTCTGGTCTCGACTGCGACACGGGCGAGCCGATTGAAACACTCGTCGACGGAATTCCGGTTTGCGTCCGAGCCGCGCACACAGCGACGTTCGTCGCACGCAAACGGGGTTTCGACCTCCCCACCTCGCAAGCCTTCACCGGCGATGTTCACGTCGTCGGCATCGGCGCTCCGAAGAAATTGATTGACGAAGTGCTCTCCGCGTCGGAGCTTACTTGTTCTTGATCGCCCACAACGCATCGAACGATCGTAGATATAACGTACCGCCCGCGAAGACTGGCGATGCCGAAATCGCCTCGCCGAGATCATTTTCGGCAAGCACTTGATAATCGCGGCCAGCTTTAATGACCGTCACGATTCCGCCGCGAGCCGTCAGATACACCTTTCCATCCGCGTAAACCGGTGAACCCCGGTAGCGATCGTTGTGGGCTCGCTTGAGATAAACCTGCTCGCCGTCCTTCTGATCCAGAAGGTGAAGCTGTCCGTCCTGCATGCAGAGATAAACCAGTCCGTCGTGGATCAGCGGCGACGGCACGTCCGGGGTCTTCGCGTGCTTCCAGAGATGAGCCGCTGCGTTGTCCGTGATGTCACCCTTGCCATCTGGCTTCAACGCAAAAACCGGTGCTCCTTTCGCCGTCGGGACGACGATGATCCCCTTGCTGACTGCGGGAGACGCGACGAACCGCAGCGTCGAATCGTATTTGGTTTTCGCATTCAGATTGCCGCAGCGCCAAATCTCGTGACCGTCCTTCAGGTCGTGGGCCACGATGAAATCCGCTCCGTGACTGAGCAAGAACTTCGTCGAACCCTCTTCGTAAATCACCGGCGAGGCGTAGGAGTGTTCATTCTCGGCAATCGCATCACTGGGTCGATCACGCTTCCAGATTTCTTTTCCGGTCTTCTTGTCCACGCACACGACGATCGCCTCGCGCGTCTTGGCGTTGCCGTCGCCGTGGATGAGTTGCAGATACAATTCGTTGCCATCGAGCACCGGCGTCGAGGTCATTCCAAACTGAATGTTGAACTTGCCGTATCGGTCTTGCAGGTTGAACTTCCACACCTCTTTGCCCTCGACCGTCCAGCAGCCGATAATGCCGTTGGTCATCATCGCCCAGACATGCTCACCATCAGTGCTGGGTGAGTTGGAAGCGGAGTTCCCCTCATCGCCTCGGACATCTTTATTGCCGGAGGCCATCACCTGCCGCCACTTTTCCTTGCCGTCCGTTCCAACGCATAGCAACAGCAGATCACCAGAGCTCTTATCAACCGACGTGACAAAGATCCGTTCGCCCCACACCACCGGAGTCGCTCCCCCCGGTCCCGGCAGCGACAACTTCCACGCGACGTTCTCCGTCTTCGACCACTTCGTCGGCGTGTTCGTCTCATTCGAGATCCCGTTGTTCTTCGGCCCACGCCACTGCGGCCAGTTTTCGCCGCGAACGGTGTTGATGGAGACCGCCAATCCCACCAGCGCGACAACAACTGAATTGAACCATCGAGACGACTGACCGTTGTACAACGTCATCAACTTCATGCTGCTTGCTCCTTGCCGAGAATTGCGGAAAATCTGACGACGCTCGACAGTTTCAAGAGCGACTCGCGGGTCGTCAATGAAGCCAACGAAGACTGTGGAATCCGACTTGTCGGCGATATCCAAAAACGAACAGCCCTCGGCGAGCGGACCCGTCGAGGGCTGTCTTGTTCACAGCGGTCGATCTAACTTGAAGACGGCTTAGTAGATGTCCTCGTCCTTGCCGCCGTCTTTCTTTGCGTCGTCCTTGGGCTTCTCAGCGATCAGGGCGTCGCTGGTGAGTAGCAGGGTCGAGACTGAGGCGGCGTTTTGCAACGCAGAGCGGGTGACCTTAGTCGGGTCGATGATGCCGCTCTTGACGAGGTCTTCGTACTTGCCGGTCGCGGCGTTGTAGCCCTTGTTGCCGTCCAGTTCGAGAATCTTCTCGCAGATCACGCCGCCGTCCACGCCAGCGTTGTTGGCGATTTGCGTCGCCGGAGCACGGCAGGCTCGGAGGATGATGTTGTAGCCGACCGTCTCATCGTCGGTCAGCCCCTTACCCTTGAGGCCAGCGGTTGCTCGGAGCAACGCCACACCGCCACCGGGGAGAATGCCCTCTTCGACGGCCGCACGGGTCGCGTGCAGGGCGTCTTCGACGCGAGCTTTCTTCTCTTTCATTTCCGATTCGGTCGCGGCACCAACGTTGATCTGAGCCACACCACCCGACAGCTTCGCGATTCGCTCTTCGAGCTTTTCCTTGTCGTAGTCGCTGGTGCTGACTTCGAGTTCCCGACGAATCTGGTCGATGCGAGCCTTGATGTCGGCGGTCTTACCGTGGCCTTCGATGACCGTCGTGTTGTCCTTATCGACGATGACCTTCTTTGCTCGGCCCAGGTCGCTGAGTTGGACGTTCTCCAACTTGATGCCCAGGTCTTCGAAGATCGCGGTGCCACCGCACATGATGGCCAGGTCTTGCAGCATCGCCTTACGACGATCGCCGTAACCGGGCGACTTGACCGCGACGCACTTGAACGTGCCACGCAGCTTATTGATCACCAACGTCGCCAGAGCTTCGCCTTCGACTTCTTCAGCGACGATCAGCAGCGGCTTGCCGGATTGCACGACCTTCTCCAGCACCGGAACGAGATCCTTGATGTTGGAGATCTTCTTCTCGTGGATCAGCACGTAGCAGTCTTCGTAGAACGCTTCCATCGTGTTCGGGTTCGTGACGAAGTACGGGCTGAGATAGCCACGGTCGAACTGCATACCTTCAACGACTTCGAAGTCGGTCTTCAGGCTCTTGCTCTCTTCGACGGTGATGACCCCGTCCTTGCCGACTTGGTCCATCGCTTCGGCCAGGATGTTGCCGATCTCTTCGTCGCCGTTCGCGGCGACGGTACCGACCTGAGCGATCGACTTCTTGTTCTTGCACTCAGTCGCAGCGGCGTGCAGTTTCTCGGTCACGTCGGCCACGGCCTTATCCATGCCACGCTTCATATCGATCGGATTCACACCCGCGACGACGGCCTTAAGACCTTCGTTGAAGATCGCTTCAGCCAGCACGGTGGCAGTCGTGGTGCCGTCACCGGCGTTATCGGAGGTCTTGCTGGCGACTTCCTTCACCATGCGAGCGCCCATGTCCTCGAACTTGTCGGAGAGTTCGATTTCACGGGCGACGGTCACGCCGTCCTTAGTGACGGTCGGAGAGCCGAAACTTTTCTCAATAATCACATTGCGGCCGCGCGGGCCGAGCGTGGTGCGAACGGCTTTCGCCAACTTGCTCACGCCACGACGCACGGCATCTTTCGCCTCTTGATCAAAGGCAATCATCTTGGGCATGTCAGAAGTCTCCTGAGCTTTTGGAGTGCGGTGTGTCAGCACCGCTTTGGATCGTTTTAGTTTTTGAATTCACAAGGTTTGGTGAACCGACTTTGTTTGACAGAACACTTCAGTGGTTACGTCCAGCAAAGGCATTCAAAGCGAGGCTGACACCCCGCGCTCCAGAGTTAAAAGTTAGAACGTCGCGAGAATGTCGCTCTCACGCATAAGCAGATACGTCTCGTCGCCGACCTTGATTTCATCGCCGGCGTAGGAACTGAAGAGGATGCGATCGCCAGCCTTGACGGTCAAAGCGACCTTTTTGCCGTCGCGACGGACATAGCCCTCGCCGACCGACAAAACCTCACCGCGTTGCGGTTTATCCTTTGCCGAATCCGGCAGCACGATTCCACCGAGCGTTGTCGTCTCGGCTTCGGCACGTTTCACAACCACGCGATCCCCCAACGGGACCAGCTTTTCGGATTTCTTCCCGGCGGCCTTGGCCATCTGTGTCTCCTCAAGAACTTGCACGTCGATCAGACGGAAAAACGCCTCGGAAATTTGGCAACAGTTTGAGGCATCGCGTTTGTTAGCGAATCATGGGCCAAATCGGGCATCAGATTCCAACAGATTGAGCGGCTTGAGGTTGCATCGGCACACGAGTACTCGAGCGACTGCCAACCGGCACAAAACCAGAGACACACCAGAGGTGCATACTGCCAAATCGGCAATGTTTGGGAGTCAGGATTTGAGCATACCGCACAGGCCGCCCCGCACTTCGGATGCATCGGCAAGTCAGCTTCAAAGACCGGAAAGCACAAGACCTGGCAGCAATTCGCAAGACGGACTCTTGATCGGACAAAAACATCGGAGATGCTTTTCTAGAGCCGCTGCCTGAACCGTCATTCGTCTCATTGATCCGGCAAGAGAACGAACAGAATCGGAGTGGACGCCCGCAAATTCAGAGCCTTGCGGAATTGATGGCTGATTGATGAACTCTCCCCGACGAGAGTCGTAGTTATTCCTAGGAGCGTTGTGAACAAGAGAGCCTCACAGAAGGATTGGCGATGATGTGGCAACGACTGGCATGTTGGAGCACGGTGGCGTTGGCCCTTTCGGCAGCAGTGATGGCCGATCGAGCACGGGCAGACGAAGACTTCATTGGATTCTTACGCGGCCTGCACGAGCGAGGACACGGCGATTTGGCAGTGCATTACCTCAACCAAATCAAGGAGCGGCCCGACCTGCCGGAGGACACGAAGACGACGTGGGATTTGGAGATGGCTCGTAGCCTGCGTGTCGCGGCAAGCGAGACCCCAAACGTGGACCTCCAGCAGAAGCACATCCTCGAAGCCCAACAGTCGCTCGACAAGTTTCTCAAGGAGAATGCCAACCATGAAGAGGCAGCCTCTGCCCAGATGACCTCCGGAGACATTTCCCTGTTCCGAGCACAAAACGCCCTGCGGACGGCTCTACGCGACAAGACCAAAAAAGACGCGCTCATTCCAGACGCTCGCAAGCTGTTCGGTGAAGCTCGGCCGAAATACGACGAAGCAGCGACGATGTACAAGAATCGTATCGACAAGGTTCAAGCAAGCATGCCGGGCAAGAAGAAGTTCACCAGTATGCGAGCAGAACGCCAATATTTGGATTTGGTGGACTCTTGGTACAACGCGCGCTTCAAAGCGGCGACTGTCGATTACAACATCGGCCTGACTTACTCGGATGCTGCCGATCCGAACCGCAAAGCAATTCTTCAAAAGGCCTACAAGGGGTTTGACGGGATTTACCAAGAGAATCGCGAGGAGCGAACTGGCATCTACGCGAAGATGTGGGAGGGCAAGGCTCTCGAAGAGATGGGAGACTTCGCGACCGCTTTGGAGATTTACGACGAGGTCATGTCGGCACGACCACCCGACAAGGACAACCGCCAAGCTCAATGGGCGGCCATGTTCGATGAAGTCAACCGTTATCGTTTGATGCTGCTGGGGCGGAATAAAAAATACGAAGAGTTAATCAGCGACGCAGAAGAGTGGCTCAAGGGGCACGAACGGATCAAACGATCAAATGGGTATCAAGGCATTGCGCTTGAGCTGGCCAAGGCGTATCTCGAAGTTTCCAAAACACTCAAGGGATCTCAGGCCACAGAAGCCACCAATAAAGCGAAGTCCCGACTTGCGGACATCAAGGCGGTGCCCAGCGACTTTCAAAAGGAGGCGATCAGCTTACTGCGACTCGCTTCAGGAGGGGCAGATGCCCCACTCACCTCGTTTGAGGAAGCCATCGCCGTTGGCGATGGTTCTGCCAAGGCCGCCAGCGAAGCTACCGCTGCTGCGGACATCAAATCGAATTGGGGCGAGGCCGAGAAGGCCTACGCGAAGGCGATCGAACTCAGCGCGGACGTCAAAGACAAGAATCGAGTCCTGGCCACTCGCATGATGCTCGCGACCGCTCAGTATCAAGTCGGCAAAGCGGCCGAGGGTTACACGACCGCACTGACACTCGCCAAAGAAAACACGGGTTACGCCAAGGCACCGGCGGCCGCGTCACTGGCGGTCAACATCGCTCTGTACTTGTACGGCCAGACTCGTGATGCCGCCGCAATGGAGCGGATCAACGAATCCACCGAGTTGCTACTCAAGCAATGGCCGCAGCATGCGGAAGCGGACGACGCCCGAATCGCGAAGGGCAAGCTCAAACTCTTACCAGTCCCACCAGACACCAAGGGTGCGATCGAAATTTTTACCAGCGTGAATCCGGCGTCGGATCGTTATCCGACGGCGTTGCAGCTCGCTGGCCAAACACATTGGAGAGCCTACATCGACGAAAAAAAGAAGGGAGACGCTGCGAAGCCCGATGTTTTGCAGTCAAATCGTCAGAAGACAGTCGAGTTTCTGGAAAAAAGCCTGGTTGCGTTCGGCAAAGTGGAGAATGGCGGAGCCGCGCTGGCGCAGTCTCTTCAAGACACGCAGTTGCTGCTGGCTGAGGTCCATATGGACGGGAACAAAATCGAGGAAGCTCTGCAACTTTTGCAACCGATGGTCGATGCTCTGAAGTCCAAACCTCCGGCCGGAATGGACAAGACGACGTTGCGGATTTTGGTCAACTCGATGCGAGCCTATGCCACGCTCGACAAGGTCAATGACTCAGTCGATGTCGGCAACATTCTGGTGACCAGTGGCGAGGACATCCCGCCAGTCAACGGAGTGCTGATCGAGTTCGCCAAGATGATCCGGGGTGAATGGAAGAAGGCCGCGGCCGAATTGATCGCCGCTGAGGCGGCGGCCAAGACGAACGCAACGGCGGAGGGTGAGGAGGATGGCCGCGTCAAAAATGCCAAGTTCGCCGAGACCGCAAAACGCGAAGCATTATCGAATTTGTTGGAGAAGTTGAACGAACGGAAGCAATACGACCTCGCCGGCTTGGTCTTTCTCGCTGAATCCAGCCAGGAAATCGGCCTGACCGAAAAGGCTCGCGATCAGTTCCAGGCGATTATTGACCGATCCGCCGCTGACCCTGCGTTCGCAAAAGTAGCTGCCAAGGCGATGACTCGTGTTCGATCGCAATTAATCAGTTTGCTGCGTGCCGCGAAAAATTACGACGAGTCCCTCAAGCAGGTCGAAGCGTTGCTCAAAGAGCAGCCGAACGCTCTGGAACCGCTCATCGAAAAAGGGAACATTCTGCAAGCCTTGGCCGAGGCGGATCCGAAACGCTACGACGAGGCGGTCAAATGGTGGACCAACATCCGCTTGAAACTTCAAAGTGCACCAGGAAAAAAACCTCCGGCATACTACGAAGTCGTTTACAACTGCGCCTTCTGCCTCGCCGCTCAAAAACAAGCGGATAAGAGCACGCAGGCGGCACAGTTGCTCAACGCCACGTTGGTACTCAGCCCACAGCTCGATGGGCCGGATCGCGTGGAAAAATACAAAGCACTACTCAAACAGTTGCCCGCAGCGAAGACCGCTCCGGCAAAGGCCAATTCAACCAAAGCCGCTCCGACGAAGCCCGGAACTAAAAAGTAACTAAGGGACCGAGAGATGACGCGCATCCGTCGATGGGTTGAATGCGCAACGTATTTCGTTGTTGGTGCCGCGGTGTTGCTTTCGACATCAACACTGAGGGCGGCGAAATTCAATAAAGTGCTCGACATCGGCAAACCAGCTCCCGTGTGGAGCGACCTGCTTGGCGTCGATGACAAACGCCACAGCCTGAGCGATCTCAAAGCGTCCAAGTTGGTCGTCGTCGTTTTCGCCAGCAATCATTGTCCGGTCGTGAAGTCCTACGAACGACGTTTGATCCGCTTCGTCGACGATTATCGAGACAAAGGGGTCGAATTCCTCGCGATCAGCGTTAGCCAGCGGGCGACGGACCAACTGCCGCAAATGAAAGTTCGTGCTGTGGGCAGCGGCTTCAATTTTCCGTACTTGATCGACCCCAGCCAAAAGATTGCGAAAGCCTACGGAGCCACGCACACTCCGCATGTGTTTGTGCTCGACCAACAACGCCGAGTCGCCTACATGGGCAAAATCGACGACCATCTCGACGAATCAAAGGTGACCGAACGATTCCTTCGGGACGCCGTCGACGCATTGCTGGCCGGCAAGTCGCCCGATGTTGCTGAAACCCGGCAAGTCGGTTGCGAAATCGAATACGAGTAATGCCACGCTCGAATTCGTATTTCGAGGCCCCTGATTCGAGATTTTCTGACGGAGCAAATTCATGGTCTTTCTAAAACTGTCCAAGATTCTGTTGTTGGTTGCTGTCATCGGCTTACTTGGGAGTCTTGGCTGCAATTCCGAGTCGAATAACACGATGATCGGATCTGGAAGCCCCAAGTCAAAGTCGATTGAATCCGAATCGAATGACCTCGAAATTCCCGGGCCACAAACCGAACCGCCGCTCACGACGACTGTTGAATCCGTGGTTCTCGCGGATGTGACTTCGGCCGCGATACCAGTGGTTGATCGATCGGGATTTGACTTGGTTCTTGCGAAACATAAGGGACAAGTCGTCTTGGTCGACTACTGGGCGACCTGGTGTGCGGCATGTCGCAAGAAGTTCCCACACACCGTCGCTTTGGCTAAGCAACATCAAGCCGAAGGGCTGACAATCATCGGAGTCGCAATGGACGACGACGACGCTCACGACGAGGTCGTGAAGTTTCTCGCCGAACAGCAGGTACCGTTCGATAACCTGCGCAGCAAGGCTGGGGCGAGCGACGAATCGTTTGAGTCCTTCGAGATTCCCGGCGCGACGCTCCCCTGCCTGCGGCTCTTCGATCGTGATGGCAATGTGATCAAGACCTTCGCGATCGACGTCGATGCTGACAAACAATTCACCGATGACGACGTCGCCGAAGCCGTGAAAGCAGCTCTTGCGAAGTAGGCCAGCCTTTCCAGACGGAACCGATCAACAGTTGACGCGATCTTGCCAATTCAGGCCAGGCTCGAAAGCATGACCTACGACTTTCGACCCCGAGTCGGCTGCGAATGTGGATGAGATTTGTCGTAGGTTTCACGCATTCGTTGCGTGCTGACGTGCGTGTAGATCTGCGTCGTCGTCAGACTCTTGTGGCCGAGCAACTCTTGGACGCTACGAAGGTCCGCTCCACCGTCGAGCATGTGGGTCGCGAATGTGTGACGCAGCGAATGCGGGCTAGTCTTCGAATCGAGACCGTTCGCCTTCACGTACTTCTCTAACATGCGCCCGACACTGCGAGTCGTCAGCCGCTTGCCGAAGCGATTCAAAAACAGTGCCTCGCGATCCTCAGTCGGTACATTCAACGCCACCTCGCGTACAGCGAGCCATTTGTGCAAAGCCATGCTGGCATGGCGGCCAACCGGAGCGATCCGCTCTTTGCGGCCCTTGCCGCGGACACGCAGCACGTTCGCATCTTGGTCCCAGTCGGACAGATTGAGTCCCACTAACTCGGCGACGCGAAGGCCGGCCGAGTACATCGTCTCCAGCATTGCGCGGTCCCGCAGGCCGGAGGGTTGATCCGTCAGCGGTGCTTCGATGAGCGAGACTGTCTGCTGAGTGGTCAGAAAGCCTGGCAGCTTGCGACCGGTGCGCGGAGTGCGAAGCGCCTTTGCGGGGTTCGACGACGTCAGTTTCTCGCGAGCACAGTACCGAAAGAAGCTTCGCAGGCAGGCGAGCCGACGTGCGATGGTTGTCTTGGCATACTGGCACTCGTGCAAGTACGCGACGTAGCCACGCAGCATCGAGATGTCGGTCTCCGACGGCTCTGGAATGCGGCCGACTCGATCCTGCAAATAGTCAAAGAGGCTGTTGAAGTCCTCTGCGTACGACTTCAGTGTCAGTGGCGAAGCATTTCGCTCGACACGCAGCGAACGCAGGAATCCGTCAACGGCGGCGTGCATGCGTGCCTACCACGTCGTCTCGCGCGACCACTGCTCGCGCGCTTCCGCTTCGGCTTCTTCTCTCAGCCGGCGAACTTTTTGACTGAGCAAGGCCGCGTCGTACCAAGTAAAGCTCAGGTCTTTGTCCGCCGCGAACTGGCCGAGTTGCTGCAACAAAGTGTCCGAACTCTCTTCGTCGTACAGAAAGATGTACCGCTCGGCGTCTTTCACCAACGCCAGCACGTTGAATTCGCGAGTCATGACGGATGTCCTTTCGGCCAAGCCGTTCGGCCTCAGTCCTGATCGGCAAATTCGGCAGAGTTTCTTCAACCGAACCGACTGGCCGATTCCGCCGACGCTACTCGCGAAGCACGTTGTCCGTCAGAATGTCCGCACAATGTCAAACACACTCTCAAAATCCGGCTGGAATGCGTGGCTTCGGGACCGCTGGCACGCCGGCGATTTGGCTCCCCTCATCAGTTTGTTCGCGCTGCTGGCGATCTTCACGGTTCTCGTCGGACCAAGCAACTTTTTGAATTTCGGGACTGCCAGCTTGGTCCTGGAGCAGGGAGCCGTCCTGGCGATCGTCTCAGTCGGCTTGACGTTCGTGCTGCTCACGGCAGAGATCGACTTGGCCGTCGGCAAGATCGCGCTGCTGTCGGCCTGCGTCTGCGGTGTGCTCTTCGAACAATCCTTCGCCGCTGGTCCGAAAGGGCAAAGCGAAGCCGTGATGAGCATGCTGCCATTGCTCGCGGTGCTGTCAATTCCGTTCGTGATCGCACTTGTTATCGGATGGTTGGCGGGCGCATTGACCGTCACGTCACGGCTGCCGAGCTTCATCATTACTTTGGCGATGATGTTCGTCTGCGAGGGACTCGCGAAGTACCTGACCAAGAGCGAAAAATTCAACATGCCTTCGTTGCTCAAAAAGCTTGGGAACGACGGCCTTTGGTTGGGGGGGCTAAGCATCCCGTACAGTGCGATGCTGGCAGTCGCCGTGATGCTGGTCGGTCACGTTGTCCTGCAACACACGCGATTTGGCCGCTACGTCTACATGACCGGCGGCAACCGTGAGGCCGCTCGGCTGGCTGGCGTGCGCACGCCGCGCATTGTGATCGCCTGCCTCATCATCAGCGGCCTTACAGCCGCACTCGGCGGACTGGTGAATGCCGGCCGTCTCGAAAGCGTGAGCCTCGATCAAAACACCGAACTGCTGCTCGAGGCGGTCGCCTGCGTCGTGCTCGGCGGCACGAGCCTCTTCGGCGGCGAGGGAAGCATGCCGCGAACGCTGATCGGCGTCATCACATTCACCGTGCTCAAGGTCGGATTGAACTCAGTGAAAATCGAGGGACTCACACACTTCGACCTGTTGCGTCCGTTTGTGATGGGCGTTGTGCTCCTGATCGCCCTGGTCATCAACGGCCGCATCGCTCGCGGTCGAGGATGAAGGTCACGTCCCCAAGAGCTCGCGAATCGGCTGCCCTTCGCTGATGCGGTACGGCCGATTTTCGGAGTCATGGATTTCGAGTTCCGGGCTAAGCCCCATCGAGTGAAACATCGTCGCGTGCAAGTCTTCAACACTGACCGGCTTCGACTTCGGATACGCTCCGTGCTCGTCGCTGGAACCGTAAACCTGACCACCACGAATGCCACCCCCGGCCAACACGGCCGATTGACACGCTCCCCAATGATCACGGCCTTTGCTCGAGTTGATCTTCGGAGTCCGGCCGAACTCGCCAAACATCGCGACCAACGTCTCGTCCAGTAATCCACGCCCCGACAGGTCCTCCAGGAGCGCCGAGTAGCCCTGATCGAGCGACGGCAGACAATAAAATTCCTGGAGCATCTGATAACCGGTGATCCCGCCGATCGACCCGGTCCCGCCGTGGTTGTCCCAGACGTTAAGCACGTTGCCGTCCTTCGCGACGAAATACCAGGTGAACGTGACCAAACGCACGCCCGATTCGACCAGCCGCCGGGCCATCAGAAAACACTCGCCGTATTCGTTGCGGCCGTAGCGATCACGGACCTTCGCCGGCTCGTCGTCGATCCGAAACGCGCGTTTGGCTTCCGGCGAGGTCAGCATTCGAAACGCTTGCTCTCGATAACTGTCGATCCCGCGAGTCGCCTTCTGCTGCTGCATCGCTCGATCAACCGACTCAACCGCGCCGAGCAACCCGAACCGCAATTGCAGTCGATGCTCGTCAACTCCCGGCGGCAGATCAAAATTGTGCGGAGCTTTCTCGTTCACTTCGGCGGGTGGCTGCGTTTCGATCGGGTCATACTTGGGACCGAGGAACCCCGCGTGAGTCCCCGAATAGACAACACCGTCATGCCCGATCGCTCGCGGAATCGTCACACTCGCCGGAATGCCGCTGGGGGGCGAGAAGTATCCCACGATCGAACCGAGCGTCGGGAAATCGCGTCGATTGCGAGCGTTCCTTGGCACGGCCAACGTGTTGTTCACTCGGCCGGTGAGCGTGTGATAGACACTCGGTTCGTGGTTGTTGCTGGGATGCGTCAGCGAGCGAATGATCGCCATCTTGTCCGTGTGCTTGGCAATCTGCGGCAAGTGCTCGCAGACTTGAATGCCGGGGACGACCGAATCGATCGGGTGGAACAAACCGCGAATCCCTTCGGGAGCATTCGGTTTCAAATCAAACGTGTCGTGTTGAGGCGGCCCGCCCCACAGATACACCAAAATGCACGACTTAGCCTTGCTCAACCCGCCCGTACTTAAGCGAGCCGTTCGTCGATCGGTCTCCGCCTGCAAGAGCTGCGGCAGCGTCAATGCTCCCAGCCCCATCTGCCCCAATCGCATCATGGCGTCGCGTCGATGAAGCACGGCAAACTCCTCATCCCAAATTGGGCGGGCGTTGGAGGGGTTACAGCTTCACTTCCTTCAGCTTCTGAATTTCTTGCTGCAAGGCGGTCACCGGCTGCAAGGCCTGGTCGGCGGCTTGTTTGGCCGAGGCAAATTTGTCCTCAATCGGTTTCATCGCAGCAGTAAGTTCCGCGACTTTAGCGTTTGAAGCGTTGAGCACAGCCACCGCCTCTGTGGCCTTCTTTTCCATTTCGGCGACGGCGACCTTGGCCTTTTCGACGGCGGCAGCTTTCTCGGTCAGCAGCGTCTTGGCGGTAGCCAGATTCGCAGTTTGCTTGTCGAGGACCGTTTTGAGCAACTCGGCGGCAGCGGCGAGTTCCTTATCCGCCGCGGCTTTGGCGGCGACTTCGGCTCCCTTGGCTTGAGCCTCTTTGAGCGCCGGCAGCGCTGCCTCGAGGCCGGTGACCGTCGTGTTGACGGCCGTGTGTTCATTAGACGCGGTGGTCAGCACCTGCTTGGCGGTGGCGACTGCGGCGTTGGCAGTGTTGACATTCGTCTGAGAGGTCACGACCACTTGCTGAGCGGCAGCCAGAACGGCCTTCATTTTGTTGACTGCCACGAGAGCCTCTTCGAACGCCGCGACCAGCGGTGCGGCCAAGGCTTGCTTCTCGGAGAGAACACGCAGCTTGGTCGCGAAGTCGATCTCGGCGGTCCAGCGAGCAACATCCTTTTGCGTATTCACAAGTTTGGCATTCGCTGCATCAGCAACCGTCTTTGCGGCGACCGCTTTTTCAGTCATCGTTTTGTCAGCGGCGGCCAGGTCGGGAACTGTCTTCTTAACCGCTTCCAGCGCGACATTGCTGTCAGTGATCAGTTTCTCTTGAGCAACCAGTAGTTCTTTGCCTTTGGTCAATTCGACGACCTTGTCGGCCACGACTTTCTTGTTCGCGGTAAGAGTAGCGGCTCGATTGTCGAGCAGCGTTTTGAGTGCGGCGACAGCCGCAGCGATCTCTTTATCGGCGGCATTCTTCGCGGCCGCATCGGTTCCTTTTGTCACGGAGTCTGTCAACACCGTGACAACGGGATCGAGTGTCGTCACGATTTTGGCAGCAGCATCGTGAGCGGCTTGCGCTGCGGCGATGACTTCCTTGCTCTTCACGGCGGCAGCGGTCGTGTCGGTGACGACTTTCGTCAGTTCGGCCATCTTGGTGTTGGCGGTGGTGAGGTCGGCTTTGGCCTTGTCGGCGGCAGCTTGAGCGGCAGAGTAGCCGTCGGTTGCAGTTTTGGCTTCCGCCGTCGTTGCCTGCACGGCAGCATTCGCAGCAGCGAGACGTTCTTCCAGCGTCGGCGGGTTCGGCGTCAGGTCGCCAATCTTCGCGCCGTCGGCGGCGTTCCAAACGCGGATCGTTCCGGTCCAATCGGCTCCGATGACGCGATTCGTTTCGTTGCAAATCGCACAAGCCAGAGCAAGGTCTCCCATCGCTTCGAAGGCTCGCACGGCGGTGCCGTTCTGATCCCAGATCTTCACAACTCGGTCGCGTCCCGACGAAATGATCCGACCGTCACGAGCGAAATCGACGGAGGAGACCCCGGCTCCGTGTGCTCCCCAGCCTTTGACGTTGCCGCCGTTTTCCATCTCCCAGAGGCGAATGGTCGTGTCTTCACTGCTCGATGCCAGGATGTTGGAATCCAGCCGCCACGAGAATCCGGTGATCATCGCCGAGTGAGCTTTCAGCGTGTGGAACTCGCGGCCAGTCTCGGCCTCCCAGACAAAGACGCCACCGTTGCGGTCGCCGGTCGCCAGCAGCACGCTATCGGGGGCGAACGCCAAAGACGTGATCCAATCGGTGTGCTTCTTCGATTCCCACAGCTTCGAGCCATCGGCGATCGAATAGACGCGAATCATCTTGGCTGGGCCACCGAGCGCGATCAGGGATTGATCGGGCGAAATGTCGGCAGCAAGGACCGTGTCGAGTTCATCGCCGACTTCGGTGACTCGTTCGCCGGTTCGCACATTGAAGATCACGACCTTACCCTGAGCCGCCGCGTGTCCGCCGGCAGCCATCAACAAACTACCGTTGCGGCTAAACTTCAAGACCTGCGGAATACCTTCCGGATACGGTAGCACGCCCAGCAACTCGAGCGTCGCCGTGTTGTACAGCAGCACTTGCTTCTGTCCCGGCACCGCTACCAGCGGAGACCACGGATTGACCGCGAGGCTCGTGATGGCCGTCGTCGCCTTCGTTCGCACGACTGGAGCAAGGCTCATCCGTCCCGGCATCGGGGGCGGACCTTCCGGCCGCACGGTCGGCGCGGCGGTCAGTTTCAGGTCCATCTTCGGCTTCTTGCTGGCAAGCGCCTTGCTGCCCGTCGTTTCGAGCGCACCCCCATCGATCCAGTTCTTGATCACCGCGAGCATGTCCGCCGGGAGCTTTTCGCTGTTGGGGGGCATTTTCGGTTCTTCTTCGTGGTTGATGACCTTCCAAAGAATGCTCGCGCCGGAATTGCCCGGGTCAAAGATTTCCCCAGAACCGCCTCCTGCTTTGACCGCTGTGAAATTCGACAGGTCGAGACCACCGCTCTTTTTGTCCGTGTTATGACAACTCAGGCACTTCGCTCGGAGGATCGGGAGCACATGGTCCGCGTAGGTGACTTTGGGAGCGTCGGCCGCGCGGGCATTGCCGACAAATCCACCGGCCAACAATCCACCCAACGCAAACACACTCAACCAACGAATCGATTTTGATGACATGTCTCAAACTCCAAACTCAGATTTCAGCACAGGCCCACAGAACTCACGGCGAGATACCACTACGATTCTGTGTGACCTCTGTGACTCT
>VGZH01000080.1 GCA_016872645.1 Planctomycetota bacterium
TCGACTGAGACATAATGGTGTGTGGTGGCTCGTTGGAGTTGGCGCAGTTGCTATTGCGTTTATCGCGTTCTTGTTGGATCTACGCGGTCAGAAACGTGGCACGCAGCAATAGCGGGCATAACAATCCGTTGCACCGGAACCGCAGGCCGCGCGGTTTCTGAAATCAACGTCGTTTGCCGCAGCCCGATGAACGATACCGTTCGACTACTTCGTTTTGATCTGCTTCATCACGGCTTCGTCGAGCGGGCGCAGGCCTTCGTCGGGTTTGATGGCGTAGTAGCCGACGTGGTAATGAGCGATCTTGCCATCAGGGTCGATCACGACCCACAGCGGGAGTTTGGCTCCCAGTTTGCGCGGGTCGCCGAACTTGGCGACGAGCGTGCCGTCGTCGGTGGCGATCGGGTAGCCGAGGTTCATGAACTCGCGCAGCTTGCGGACTGAACGGAGCGCGCCGGGTGTCTTCGCGGGATCGGCGAAGCTCTCGTTGGTCGCGACGCCGATGACTTCGATGCCGTATCGCTTACGCTTGTTTGACAAGAAGTCGAGATAACCGACTTGTCCGTAGGGTTCGGTGAGCGGCTCGCTGTCGTAGTCCCAGAAGTGCAACACGACGATCTTGCCGGCGAGGTCTTTGGAGCTGATCGTCTTGTTTTCAATCGTCTTCAACTCAAAGGCAGGGGAGGGCTGGCCGACGAATTTTTTGCTGACGTTGGCGACGTCGTCCGCTCGCTGGGTTTGCGACTTCACGTCACGGCTGATGACGGCGGCCAGCGGTGCGAGCGGCGTTCCTTCGGCGGAGGCTTGCAACCCGTCGACGACTTTCTTGGCGGAGGCAATTTGGGCGTCGTTCAGTTCCACCTTCGTCTCGCCGTCCGGACGGTTCATCTGAATTTTCAGGGCCAACAGAGTGTCAAAGGGCTTTTGAAGCCTGGCCAATGCGGCGGCGTCGAGCGGCTTGGCCGATTCCAGTTCGAGCTTCAATTGGAACTCGTCGCCGCGGCCCATGAAGATCTGCTGTTCGGCAGCGACCAGCAGGGTGTTGTCCGCCGTCGAGATCCACAGACGCTGCTTGCGGCCATTGTTCGTCGAGACACGCACGACGTGGCATTCGAGATCTTTGATTCTTTTGGTTCCGTCGGCGACTTCGTAGGACTGCGGTCCGGACACCCACTCGCCCTCGGCGTCTTCGCGGAGTTGCTCAGGAAACTCGAAGAATGGCTGCCGAAGCGCGATTGGATTCAAATGCCCTTCATGCTCGGCGAGCAATCGGATCGTCGCCTCATTGGCCGGCTTGTTCTGGGAGTTGAGTTCCAGCAAGCCGAATCGTTCCGGCCACGCCCAGGTTCCGCCTCCCCGTTCATCGGTCAGGTACGTCATTCTCGTCCCGTCGACCCGCCGAGTGGCTATGGCTAAGAGCGTGAATTTCTTGTACGGCTGCTCGGTCGCCGCGCGAGTGACGCGTGCCAGCGTGCCCGTGTATCGCAGTTCCAGACCCGGTGCGTCGCCGAGCACATCGGCTCCGGAACACAATAACGCGGTCACGAGCATCAATTGGCTGACAGCGATCACGGCGAACTCCTTGTCTTCGCACAGGCGGATTGCCTGTGATTCTTGCAGGTGAAGCAGGCGTGCCACCTGCTCGATTGGGTTGCAGATTGTTGCGGTTGACCGGCCAAGCCACAAGCTGCCAACTTGCGGTTACAGAAGGGGCAACCATACCTTGTGACGAACAGGGCAGGGGAGCACCCTGCAAATTGCCTCCGCCGAACGCACGTCCGGAGAGTTCATCGTGACCGACGAAAAAAAAACACCAACTGCCGAAGACAATAAAATCGATCACTACGTCCGCCTGGGGACGATCGCGATGGGCAAGCACGCTCAGGTCTTGGAAGTTCAGGAGGAGAACACCACCAACCGCTTTGCCATGAAAGTGCTGCTCTCTGAAACGATGAAAGATCCCGAGCAAATTGCGACTTTGAAACATGAAGGCAAAGTCGCCCAATCGCTGGATCACCCCAACCTGATCAAGTGGGTCGCGACAGTTCATCGCAAGACCAACATCTATTTGATTCTGGAACTGTTCAAAGCTCCGAATCTCAAATCCAACATTCTGCTGGACATCGTGGGCGTGCAGTCTCGGTTGCGCAGACTCGTGGAATGTACCTGCCAAGCCCTGCATCACATGCACGAGCGGGGCTGGGTGCACTTGGACGTGAAGCCCGACAACATTCTGATGAGCCGTGCTTCCGAGGTACGAGTCATTGACTTCTCGCTGTCGGAAAAAATCAAAGGCGCGTTAGGAAAGATGTTCAGCGGCAAGAAGGAAATCGGCGGCACGCTGACTTACATCGCGCCGGAGACCATTCGCAAGGAACCGTCGACGCCCGCGACCGATATCTACAGTTTGGGAATTACGCTCTACGAATGTCTGACCGGCACGATGCCGTTCAAGGGCAGCACACCCAAAGATCTGCTGATGAAACACCTGACCACGATTCCCGCTCCACCCTCCGATCTCAACAAAAATGTCACTCCTGAGATGGACCGCATGGTGTTGCGGATGCTCGCCAAGAAGCCGAAGGACCGACAGAAAAATATGCAGGAAGTGATGTCGGAATTTCGGAACATCCAACCGTTCAAAGAAGACCCGGAAAAACTGCGAGATCAACGGCTCGCTGAAGAGAAGGCGGCGGAAGGACAACAAAGCCTGGGCAAGCGACTCGATAGCCGCACCGATCACACTCGATCCGAAAAAGCGAAGGTCGATCCGGAATTCGCCAAGCAGGTCGCCGCTGCCGCCGCTGCCGCCGCGAAGTTGTCGACACAACCAAAGGCCGACAAACCGGAGCCTTCGAAAACCAAGCAGACTTCCAGTGTGCCACCCGCCGCAACCATACCTCAGCCAACGATGCCCATGCCGATGGCTCCCGTTTTCGCGCCGCAGATGCCGTTCATCCCCATGCCACAAATGATGCCTGGACAGTTCGTGCCGATGCCCGGTTACGGCTATCCAGGGATGCCACAACAGATGCCGGGCTATCCCCCCGGAACAGGGATGATGCCGGGCATGATGCCCGTCCCAATGCAACCTGCAGCCATGATGCCGCAACAGGGAATGCCGATGCCTGGAATGCCTGGTGCACCACCGCAGGTGCCGCAGATCGCTCCACCGAACCAGCCTCAGCCAGATTCGGAACCACCAACGACTGCGGCACGCCCCATCCCCGGTTCGCCCCGTAATCCCGGTCAAAGGCCAGAGCCGCCACCATCTGCCAAGAACGTGGAAGACCTGCCGATGATGGAAGAGTTGCCAGACGTTCTGTGAGGTATGCACGATTCGCGACTCATCTTGAGTTGCGCCTTGCAAAACGAAAACGAGTTTGCGACCGTCCCGACCTCAATTGCGAGCATCAAAATCAGAGGCCTCCATGTCTGCGGACAACGCGAATCACTCCAGCGACGATGACCAACATTCGGCGGGAGACGAATACTTGCCGTCGGAAAGCAATCGACCGAACCCCTCGAACCGCATCCCGCTGCCATTTGAAAAGCCGATCGTCGAACTCGAACAACAACTCGCCAAGCTTGAAGCGAAGCCCAATCCGCCGCCAAACATCAAAGAGGCGATCCGCAATATGCGGCTGGAGATTGCCCGGCTCACTCGTGAGATTTTCGATCATCTCGATCCCGCTGATGTCGTTAAGCTGGCTCGCGACAGCCATCGGCCGCAGACGCTTGATTACCTCGAATTGATCTTCGACGAGTTCATCGAACTGCACGGCGACCACGCCTATCGCGACGACCGAGCCATTCTCACCGGATTCGCCAAGATCGACGACCAGAAAGTCATGTTCGTCGGACAGCAAAAGGGGCGAAACCTCAAGGAACGGACCGAGCACAATTACGGCATGGCGCATCCGGAGGGCTATCGCAAGGCGTTGCAAAAAATGCAGCTCGCCGCCAAGTACCAGCTTCCGATTATCAGCTTCATCGATACCGGCGGAGCTTACCCCGGCCTGGGTGCCGAAGAACGCGGTCAGTCCTACGCCATTGCCTATAATCTCCGCGAGATGGCTCGCATTAACACACCGATCGTCTGCACGGTGATCGGGGAAGGGGGCTCTGGGGGAGCGCTCGGCATCGCCATCGGCGACTACATCGCGATGTTGCAGTTCGCGTACTACTCGGTCATCAGCCCCGAAGGCTGCGCCGGCATCCTGTGGAAGCATGCCAGGCACGCCGACCTCGCCGCGCGAGCCTTGCGGTTCACGTCCAGGGATCTGCTCGGTTTTGGAGTCATCGACGAGATCATCCCCGAGCCGCTTGGCGGAGCACACCGCGACCACCGCCGCATGGCCATGACGCTGAAGATGTCGCTGCTCCGCGCACTCCGCCAACTGGAAACGATCCCGCGAGACAAAATCGTCCAACGGCGCTACGACAAGTTCCGCAAGATGGGTCAGTTCGAAGAAGCCGCCACGGCGTGAGCACTCCCATGTCCGACCAACGACTCGCTCCCGCAACGCTCGCGGCCCAAGGACTCGGCCTGGTCGAGCCAGTCACGAAGGGGATCGTGCAGCCGATCCACGTCTCGACAACGTTCGAGCGAGACGCCGACAACGAATACAGCGCTGGCCGTTGCTACTCGCGAGCCGACAACCCGACGTTCGACCAAGTGGAAGCAACGCTGGCGGCTTTGGAGCAGGGGACTGACGCCCTCGTCTTCGCCTCCGGCATGGCTGCGGCGACCGCTTGTTTTCAGGCACTCGATCCGGGCGACCACGTGATCGCTCCGACCGTCATGTACTGGGCGCTCCGCAACTGGCTGATGACTTTCGCCAGCCGTTGGGGACTGCAGGTCTCGCTGGTCGACACCACCAACCTCGACGAACTCCGCGCGGCAATCCGGCCCGGGACGACAAAGCTGATCTGGTTGGAGACTCCGGCCAATCCGCTCTGGCATGTCACCGACATCGCTGCGGCCGCCGACATCGCGCATTACGCAGGGGCCAAACTGGTTGTTGATTCGACGGTGGCCGCGACGGTCTTCACCCAGCCACTCACGCTGGGCGCTGACCTCGTCATGCACGCGGCAACCAAATATCTCAACGGCCACTCAGACCTCGTCGCTGGAGTACTCATCGCCGGACCGACACTGTGCGCCGCCGGCCACCTGTTGTCCGTCGACCGGACGCCTACGTCTGGTCAGCCCGCCCGTTGTGCGGACGTAGGTGTCCGGCCTACGGATCTCTTCGCCCGCCTCGCCTCCGAGCCCGATGGCTACTGGAAACGCATCCGCACGATCCGTTCTCAAATTGGCGGAGTGCTTGGTTCGTTCGAGGCGTGGCTGTTGATGCGCGGTCTGCGAACTCTGCACCCGCGAGTCTGCTGGGCCGCTGCGTCTGCTCAATGTTTGGCAGCACAATTGGCCGAGCATCCCGCGATCGCCGAGGTCTTGTATCCCGGCCTCCCATGTTTCGCCGGCCATGAAGTCGCTTGCCGTCAAATGCGTGGCGGCTTTGGAGCGATGCTCTCGATCCGAGTCAAAGGTGGAGAACTCGCCGCAATCGCCACCGCCGCCAAGGTCCAACTTTGGAAGCGTGCGACATCACTCGGCGGCGTCGAAAGTTTGCTCGAACATCGTGCCAGCATCGAAGGCCCTGGCTCACCATGCCCACCTGACCTACTGCGTCTCTCCGTCGGGATCGAAGACGGGAACGACCTCTTTGCCGACCTCGATCAAGCCCTGCGAGCCTCGGCGAAATGATGTGCTCGACGCGGTTCTCCTGTCCTCGCCGGTGAAGCCGACTGAAGATCTCCGGCCCAATTCCAATCGACTTTCTGCGACACCCGCAACGTCCGATAATGTCTGTTATGTTGTTTGTTGACTGCAGAAAACAACGGAAAATCTCGTGATTTTAAGCCACCGCGAAAACCCATTGGGCGATTACCGCCAGCCGTTTTCTCACCCTCCGCCCCGCTCTCGGTCGTCATCTGGTCAGAACTGTTTGTGGCTGTCAATCAATAGGGTCACCGGGCCGTCGTTGACCAACTCGACATCCATGTGAGTCTGAAATCGGCCGGTCTGAACTTCAGTTCCTTGGCCTCGGACCTCGGCGCAGAAGGCTCGGTACAGTTCGTCCGCCAACTCTGGTCGAGCCGCCCGGATGAAGCTCGGTCGCCGCCCCTTGCGGCAGTCTCCCAGCAATGTGAATTGGCTGACGACCAACATCGCGCCGCCGACTTCTGCCAAACCGAGATTCATTTTTCCGTCAGCATCCTCAAAGATTCGCAAACCCGAAATCTTTTGAGCCAGGTAGACGGCCTCATCCTGGCCGTCCCCCTCTTCCACTCCCAGCAGCACAAGAACGCCTCGTCCGATCTGGCCGACGACTTCGCCAGCCACCGTCACTGACGCGCGGGATACTCGTTGCACGACTGCTCGCATTTCAACCTCTTCGTGTGGGGAAGTCACCACTGTCCGCGCCGGCGTTCTTTCGACGGCAATACCTCCAAGCAGGTCGTCCACCAGCCGGTGAGGATCGTCTGGATGAACTCATCCGGCAAGCGTTCGTCGCGCATCTCGCAAGCGAGTCGTTCGTGATCGTAGATGAGCGGCACGAATTCCACTTCCCAGGGAAGGGGAGCCTCTCCTGCCCCAACGTCCCCCCCGGTACGCAGCAATGTGTACCAGACGTTGATCGTCCCATCGTTTTCTGGCCGGCCGAGTACGCCGACGTTGATGAAACCGCGCGACTTTGTGCTGACCGCACCGCGCTCGTCCCACGTCCGTTGCCAATGCAGCCCCGTGTGAGTTCCCAAGATCACATCACACGCGTTGTTGTCGCACATCTTCGCGAGGAACTGCGTGCTTGTTGTCGAATCCCACAGGAACTCATTCGTCCGTCGCGGGCTGCCGTGACAGAGCAGCAATCGGACACCGTCGAATTCCACTCGCTGCTGAGCTGGAAGTGTTCGCATCCAGGTTCGATGGTCGTCACAATTGTGAGTGAGCGTGTAGTCGTAACTGAGCTGGGCGAAGTGGTTGTCTCGCGGGTCAGTGTAGCCGCACTGGCAGTCGTTCAAACCGTGACCGATGCTGTGATCGTAGTTACCTTGCACAACCGAGACGTTGTTGTTGCGAATCAGCTCGCACGTCCGATCCGGGTGTGGCCCGAATCCGCCGAGATCTCCCAGGCACCACATCGCGTCGACACCCCTGCTCCGCGCATCGGCGATTGCGGCCGCCAAAGCGAGATGGTTGCTGTAGATGCCGCCGAAGAATGCAAGTCGCATAAAGTCCTCGTAGCTGGGACGCCCTCGTCCGAGCCGTTTGGATGAACGTGTCCAAACTACTTGTGTGACGGGTTCGTACAGATGGCTCCGAATTGATAGCAGGTCGCGCATGCTCCGTGAGTCACCGCGAAGCTGCGATTTGCGGCCTGCAACGTGTCCCCCAAGATCGCACCGGGCGAGTCGATCAAGATCGGACAGACCGCGATGCCCCGATCGGTGACGACGCGGCTGTGTTGGCAGACGAGTTGCGACTTGTCGTAGCCAATGAGCATCTCCGCCGTCACACGGTCCGACGACGAGTAACCGCACGTTCGATTGGCTTCAGCTCCCAGCAACAATCGCGGCAGCACTTTCAATCGCGCGCGGCCGTAACCGCGTTGACGCAACACATCGCGAAATCGGCCAAGGATTTCATGATCCTGCCCTTCGTCCCATACGCGAGTCATCGTCACGATCGGCAAGAAGCCAAACTGCACGAGCAGGTCGACCCCCTGCATCGCTCGCTCGAATGTGCGCGGGCCGCGAATCGGATCGTTGAGTTCCGGAGTCGGGCCGTCGATCGAGACGCGGAATTCCAATGAGTAAAGACTCCCCTGCTCCGCCGCTCGCAGACGTTCCAGCCATTCCGGTTTCAAGACGGTTCCGTTCGTCAGCACCGTCGCCGGACCGAAGGCAAGCGTCCGCTCAAGCATCGCAACCAGCTGTGGATTCAAGAACGGTTCGCCGCCGGTGAAGTAGAATTCTTTGACGCCCCATTCGACCGCTTCGAGCAACCGCCGCTCGACCTCTTCGAACGACAGGAATCCGAATGAGTCATTGTGTGGGCTGCATGAGATGAAGCAGTGCGTGCAGCTCAGATTGCACCGCGTGCCAGCGACCTGAAACCACAACTCGTCCAGCGAGCCAAGTTCGACAATCGGAAGTTGTTCGGGATTCGCGACAGAGTTCATCGATCTCGCCTTCATCTGCACCGCGGCCGTTGGGGAGTGGCTAACTCGATCGGCCACTTCAGGACGGTCGTGATACGGCTAATGATTCAATGATGCCAGCACCTCGCGGACTTGCTCGATACCAACACGCAGCAGGAAATTGGAATTCCGACCGTAGCTCTTGGACCCAAGGACGAAGAAGTTCGGCTCCGGATTCTTGAGTACTTCGGCCCCGTGAGTCGTCTGAGAAAGGCAATCGGACGACGTTTCGCCCAGCAACTTCGCTGCCAGCTTGATCGGTCCCTGAGTCCCGTAGCACTCGTGAACGTGCAGCTCTTCGTAAATAGAGCGATCCGGCCGATAGCCGACGTTGGCGACGATGCGATCGACGGTGACGCTCGGAGGAAATGGGTTTTGGCCATCCGTCCTCAGCTGATGAGACCGAGACCAATCCAGCTCGACTTCGAAGCCGTCGAATTCCCGAAAAGTCTTTGTACGAGTGATGCTGACGACAGCGACATCCGAGAACCAGACGACGGGGTGCGAACTGGTTTCTGTTAACGACGCCCGTGAGATGTGCCCGACGACGGCCAGGTCGTTGGCTTTCGCGGTGAGTCGATCACGCTCAATCAGCGGATCATTCGGAATGAATGTCAGCGGACCAGCCGCGATCCCCTTCTCTGGCTGCGAGTTCGCGAGCCACAGCACTTTTGTCCGAGGGTGTTGCTTGGCCAACTCGGCCAGCGCCACGACGCTCGTGGCGGCGGAGAAGCCCGAGCCGATCACCAAGACGATGCGCCCGCCGAACTCCGTCTCGCGAATGACGGGCAATCGGTAGTGGTTCTCGGTCAGCGAGTCTCGCTCCCCGATGCACGGCAGTCCTCCGTCTCCCAGCCAATTGTGATGCGGATACGTTCCCGAACAGTCGAGCACCACATCCGCCAACTGCACTCGTTCGTCGACCCGATATTTAAAGACTTCGTGACGTGCCTGGACCTGTCGAACCGAATTCGGAGGTGACGAACGTTCGTCGTCGTCAGAGGCATCGTCCAACGAATCGTCGACGACGGATCGTCTAGTCGAGTTCTGCTCGATCAACAATCGAAACGGCTCCGCGCCTCGAGTTTTCGAGCCGATCCCCTCGGTCTTTCGAAAGTGTTGCCGGCTGATCGACAGCACATGGCAGTTCTCGTTGATTCGATCCGCGAGTTCCGGAAGACGACTGAGCGGAATCAAGTATCGTTCGGCGAACTCACTCCCTGTCAGCACGTCTTCGTGAGGCAACGCATCAGGTCCGAGCACCTTCGTGAGTGCCCCCCTGCCCCACTCGGACGAGTTCATTTCAAACGGACTGAAGAGCCGGACATGGCCCCAGTCAAGAATGTTCTCGGCGACTCGGCCCTTCTCGAAGACTTGCACGTCGTGCCCAAGTTGCGTCGCAAGCAACGCGGCTTCAAGTCCGATCGGGCCGGCTCCAATGATTGCGATGCGAGACATGGGGCTACGATTCGTAGGATGGGCACTGCTGGCCATCCTCTGAAGGAGTGGAGGACAGGATGGGCAGCAGTGCCCATCCTAAGTCAGTGCGAGTCGCGATATTCTTTGGCATACGCTTCGTCATCGCGTAGTGAGCGTTTCATCTCGGCCAAGGTCTGTCGAATGCGATCGACCGTGTCGAACACCGGTTTCGAGACTCGACGCACAATCTGCTGCGGGCTGAACTCTTCCAGTTCCTTAAGCGTGTTGACTCGCAGGAACTCAAAAATCTGCCGGGCGTGATAGTCGTCCTTGAAGAGCATGTAGAGTTTCTCTTCCTGCGTGACCAACGGCCGGCCAAGCGAGATTTCCGGATCATTCAAGACCTTGCGTGCCGTGGGTTTCTTGGCAACAGTCGATTTTTTGGCAGCGGCTTTACCCTTGCGTGCCTTTGTCGCAGGCTTCGCCGGTTTCGTTTTTTTGGCGGAGGTTTTCTTCTTGGCCATGTCGGACCCTCTTGACTTCATTGCAAGTCAACTCATTGCGATTCGGCGATCAAATACCGCTTCACGAACTCCTCATTCAGCGTGACACCGAGGCCAGGGCGGTCGGGGACTCGGATGAGGCCGTCTTTGTCGGCTTGGACTCGTTCGACTGTCAGGTCGTTGCGCATCGGGACGTCTTCAACGCAGTCCTCGAAGATGAAGGCGTCGCGACAGGTGCTCAACCAGTGCAGGCTGGCGGCGACGGTCAGCGGACTGGTGTAGCAGTGGTTGCACAGACGTGCTCCGATCTCTTCGACGCGCTGGCGGATGTAGCTGGCGTCAGTGAACCCGTTGCGCGAGAGATCGACTTGATACACATCAAGCGCGTGTTGGTCGATCAGCGGACGGAACGATTCGCGGCCGCACTCCCCTTCCCCGGCAGCGATCGGCACCGGCGAGCGATCACGTAGCCATCTATAGCCTTCGACGTCGGCTTGCCGGAGCGGCTCTTCGAGCCACTCGATGTTGTAGTCGGCAAACTTGTGAGCGCGTCGCAGCGCGGTGCGAGCATCCCACACGCAGCCCGCGTCGATCAGCAGCGTCGCGTTGTCGCCAAGTCCCTTGCGGGCGCCGCGTACGAGATCGACATCGACCGCTTCGGAAATTCCCATCGGTTCCCAGCCGAACTTGACCGCTCGATAGCCCGCTTCGATCCAGCGGCGACCGATGTCGGCGGTCGCCTCACCGTCGCGGCCGAACAGGATCGAAGCATAAGCGGGAATCTCTTTGTGAAACGCTCCGCCTAGCAGCCGATGGATCGGCTGACCGAAAGCCTTCCCCTTCAAGTCCCACAGCGCCATATCGACAGCGGCCATCGCCGAAACCGTGACGCTCGTGCGACCGAAGTACATCGTGCGGCGATTCATCTTCTGCCACAGCCGCTCGGTCTCCAGCGGGTTCTCCCCCATCAAAATGTGTCGCAGTCCGCACGCGATGTTATGGCTGAACGGCGCGTCGACGATCGCCTTTACGACTTCCGGCGAGGAGTCCGCTTCGCCGATTCCCTCGAGTCCTTCGTCGGTACGAATTCGCACGAGTACGACGTCTTGGCAACTGGCGGTCTTGGCTACGACCGACTCACAACGCAGCACTTGGCAGACAATTTCGGTAATTTTCATCAACGGTTCCTCGGAGGGTGAATGCGAAGACGTCAAGTTCCCCAAACCGAGGACGATTCGCAAGCGTCTTCGGTATAACCAGCACGACGCACCAGCGAGTGGTCTTTTCGGAACGACCACTCGCTGGTGCGTCGTGTTGGGACAACGGGCTTCGCATTGAGCCCGGTTGGGTGATATCTTGGGATTCGGTGAGTTGTGGACTTTGATTGACTTGAGGTGTCGCTCATGTGTCGTTTGTCGCAATGGCTGGTTCTTGTTGGCCTTCTCATGTCGCCTTTGGGCCTATCTGGCGCAGAGCCACCTTCTGTCGACTTTGAACTCGACTTGCAGCCAATCTTCACGAAGTTCGGGTGCAACGCCGGAGCATGTCACGGGAAGCAGCGTGGACAGAACGGGTTTCAGTTGTCGCTGCTGGCGTTCGATCCAGACTTTGACTTCGACACTTTGACCAAGGAATCGCGCGGTCGGCGGTTGTCGCCGTCGCAGCCGGAGCAAAGTTTATTGTTGCTCAAGCCGATCGGTGCGGTGCCTCACGGTGGCGGCAAACGGCTGGAGTCGAATGGCCCCGATTTTGCGACTTTGCGAAGCTGGGTGTTGGCGGGAACTCCGCGAGCGATTCCGAATGCTCCGAAGTTGGAGCGGATCAGCGTCGATCCGAGCGATGCGGTGCTCGGAGCGAACAATCAGAAGCCGTTGAAAGTGATCGCTCACTACTCGAACGGCACGACGCGCGACGTCACTCGGCTGTCACAGTTTCAATCCAATGAATCAGCGATCGCGGCAGTCAATGACAGCGGGCTGATCTCCACGAACACGATCACCGGCGAGTCAGCCGTGATGGCTCGGTACATGAACATGATCGCGGTCTGTACGGTTTCGGTGCCGCTGA
Organism: Planctomycetota bacterium; assembly: GCA_016872645.1. Taxonomy (GTDB): domain Bacteria; phylum Planctomycetota; class Planctomycetia; order Planctomycetales; family Planctomycetaceae; genus SXKJ01. The sequence goes on from VGZH01000080.1 coordinate 12,254, forward strand.
CGAACGAAGTGCCGAAGGAGGTTTACGACAAGCTGCCTCGCAAGAATCTGATCGACGAACAGGTCTGGCAAAAGCTCGCGCGACTGCGACTCACTCCGTCGGAACCCGCGCCCGATCACACGTTTCTGCGACGAGTCTTCATCGACATTATCGGCCGAGCACCGACTGCCGACGAGGCGAAACAGTTCCTCGACGATCCGTCGCCAAACAAGCGAGAGACTCTCGTCGATCACCTGCTGGCTCAACCGGACTACGCCGAGCACTGGGCAAACAAGTGGGCTGACTTGCTGCGGCCGAATCCGTATCACGTCGGCATCAAGTCAGTGCTGAACTACGACGCGTGGATTCGGGACGCCTTCCGCAAGAACAAGCCGTATGATCAATTCGTTCGCGAACTGGTCTCGGCGAAGGGGAGCACTTGGCGAAACGGCAGCACGAATATGTTCCGTGACAAGCGGCAACCGGAAGAGTTGACGACGATCGTCAGCCAACTGTTTCTCGGCATCCGCCTGGAATGCGCGAAGTGTCACCACCACCCGTTCGAGAAATGGGCACAGGACGATTTCTATTCTTTCGCTGCGTACTTCGGCCAAATTGGTCGCAAGGGGACGGGCATCTCGGCTCCGATCAGTGGGTCTGAAGAATTCATCTTCACCGGCGGCAAAGCGCGAACTGTCTTGCACCCGCAGACGCAGAAGGCGATGGAACCACGACCGCTGTTCGGCAACTCCCCTGCCCTGCCGCCTGAAGCCGATCCGCGCGATGTGCTCGCCGCATGGATCACGTCCCGAGACAACTCGTTCTTCGCTCAAGTGATGGTCAACCGAGTCTGGACCGACCTGATGGAACGAGGGCTTGTCGAACCGGTCGATGACCTGCGAGCCTCCAACCCGCCGAGCAACGGCCCATTGCTGGAGGCTCTGGGCGCCGACTTCCGCGACAACGGCTACGACATCAAGAAACTGATCCGCCGCATCACGACTTCGCACGTTTACGGGCTCAGCAGCGTCCCGAATGACCGAAACTCATCGGACACGCGAAACTACTCGCGGCATTACCGCCAGCGACTGCGCGGCGAAGTACTGCTCGATTCGATCAGCCAGATCACCGGCACGACTGACACCTTCGCGGCGTCGGCTCCCGGCACGCGAGCGAAAGAACTCTGGACCGTGCGGATCGAGTCTCTGTTCCTCGACGCGTTCGGCCGTCCCGATGAGAACCAAGACCCGCCGTGCGAACGGACGTCTGAACCGACCGTCGTTCAAGTCCTGCACCTGATGAACTCAGAGAACCTGTACTCGAAGGTGACCACCGATAGCGGCGTGGCGGCTCAACTGGCGAAGACCGAACTCGCACCGACTGCGGTCGTCGAGAGTCTGTATCTGTCGATTTACTCGCGCCGCCCGAGCGAAGCGGAATCGAAAGCGGCCATCGCACTGTTCGCGGCCGAGGGAGCCGTCCGCCGGCAAGTCATTGAGGACCTGATGTGGGCATTGCTCAACACGCCGGAGTTCGTGTTCAAGGATTGAGTCTTGTCACCAAAGAGTTCTCATGCTCGGCATCGGCCGACTGCGACCTCTTGAATGCCGAGGTTGGACTCGGCGAGAGTTGCTTGGGTCGCGGACGTTATCGGCCGTTGGAGTCTACCTGGCGGACTTGCTGCGAATCGAAGCGGGTACTCGGTTCGTGCAGATCAATTAGAGTTCGCACGCCGAACCCGTCGAGGGTTTCGGTGACGGTGGCCGGGACATGCACGATCGCTTCTTCCAGCAGTACCAAGACCGGCACTCGAGGCTGCTCGACCAAGCGTTGTCCGCGCAACTCGATGATCTCGACGAACGCGGCTTGTTGTCCGTGATCGCTGTCGTTGTGATTGGAGAATTTGACTGCACCCCAAAATCAACAACCCAGCCGACCGCGATCACGCGAAGCACTGCTATTCCGGACTCTTTGCCAGCCGAGGCCTGCTTCGGTCACGAGAAAAGCATCAAGTTTGGCTGTTGCATCGTCGATTTTGCGGTTATCCTCCGTCCACCGCCTGACTTCGTCCCGCCTGATAAGGAAAATTCGATGGCTTATCGATTGAACTGCGAAGGGTTCGCGCGACGTGATTGCTTGAAGCTTGGCTTGGGTGGCTGGCTGGGAAGCGGATTCGTTTCCGCCTTGGCCGCGCGAGCGACTGCTGCCGACGATTCGGCTCCGATCGCTCCAAGGGCCAAGGGCTGCATCCTGATTTGGATGGACGGCGGTCCAACTCACTTCGAGACGTTCGATCCAAAGCCAGCCGCTCCGGCAGAGATTCGGGGTGAGTTTGAGCCGATCGCGACAAAGCTGCCCGGCGTTCAGTTTTCTGAACACATGCCTCGACTGGCGAGCATCCTCGATAAGTACACGATGATCCGCTCGATCCGGCACGATCAGAACAATCACGGAGCCGGCAACCACTACATGATGACAGGCGCACCGACCCGCATTCCGGTCGGTTGCGGCGCGTTCGTCAGTTTTCATCCGAGTATGGGGGCCGTCGTCTCGCACGAACTGGGCAAGCCCAATGGGTTGCCGGCATACTTTTCGATTCCGTCGATGACGCGTTCCGGGGGGCCGAACTTTCTTGGAGCCAAGTACGCTCCGTTTGTCGTCGGCGACGACCCGAACGGGGCTGGCTTTCGGGTCCGCGACGTCGCGTTGCCGAAAGGACTGACTGAGGACAAGTTTCATCGTCGCGGTGATCTGCGAAAGCTGGTCGACACGCTGCCTCGTATGAACGAGAAGGCGGCGGGGGATCCGGCCATGGCGCTCGACGACTACTATCGACAAGGCTTTGATTTGGTGACATCGCCGCTGGCCCAGGCCGCGTTCGATATTCACAAGGAATCGGATGCGGTGCGTGATCGTTACGGTCGCAACTCTTTCGGCCAACGACTGCTGTTGGCCCGGCGATTGATCGAGGCGGGGGTCCCCTTCGTCACGATCAATGACGGCGGCTGGGATCATCACGCGGATATCTTTGGAGCTTGCACGAATCGACTCCCCGGCTGGGACAACTCGGTTGCCACGCTGATCGAAGACCTCAGCGAGCGCGGTCTGTTGGACTCGACGATCGTCACCGCTCTGGGTGAGTTCGGTCGTACGCCGAAGATTTCAACGCTGCCCGGTCAAAGCAAAGGGGGCCGCGATCACTGGTCGAGCGCGATGTCCGTGTTGATGGCTGGCGGTGGCACTCCCGGTGGAGTCGTCGTCGGTGCGACCGACAAGCATGGCTATTCGGCGGTCGAACGAGTTTGCTCGCCGGAGAATTTTGTCTCGACGATCTACACGAAGCTGGGGATCAATCCGGACAAGATCGTTTACACGCCACAAGGCCGACCGTCGCACTTGGTCAGCAACCCATCTCCGATTCCGGAGCTGATGTCGTGACGACCGCGCTGCTCTTGGTTGCCGCGGCGCTTGTTGGAGCGCCTCCGAATGTCGCTGCCTTGGTTCCCTCCGGTTGTCAGATTGGCCAGTCGGTGGAAGTTGCGGCGCAGGGTTCTGTCGGCGACAAGCCGCAGGCCTGGGTCAGCCGGGAAGGCTTGAAGATTGAATTCGCTGAGTCTGGCAACAAGTTCAAGGTGACCGTTGCCGAAAATGCCGCACCGGGCCTGTGCTGGATTCGAGTTTTCAATGCAGAGGGGGCATCACCGCTGCGGCCGTTTGTGATCGGCACGCTTGCGGAAGTTGCCGAGAAGGAACCGAACAACGCAGCGAAAGAAGCCCAGAAGTTGGAGTCCAGTCAGGTTGTGGTCAACGGTGTACTGGACAAGGGGGGAGACGTCGACACGTTCGCGGTCTCGCTGAAAGCGGGACAGACGCTCGTCTCGTCGTTGATGGCAAAAGGGACGCTCGGCTCGCCGATGGACGGTGTGCTGCAAGTGCTCGGCCCGCGCGGGTTCGTGATGGAACACAACGACGACGATCATGGGTTCGATCCGCAAATCGTCTTCACGGCTCCGGCGGACGGTGACTACGCCGTGCGAGTATTCGCCTTTCCCGACCAAGCGAATTCGAGCATCGCGTTCGCGGGTGGAGCGAACTACATCTACCGGCTGACGCTGACGACTGGAGCTTTTGTGGATTACACGGAGCCGATGTCGGTCGGGAGGCTGGTGGCAGGCGAGCCGCCCGCACCACAGGCACAGCGGCTGCGGCTGCGCGGTTGGAATCTGCTGCCGGAGCTGACCGAATTGTCAACCGATGCCGCTGCCAGCGATCCGTTCGTGGTGCGGCATCCGTTGCTTGGCAACACGCTGACGTTGCCGGTCGAGCTGCATTCGTCGGTTGTTGAATTGACCGAGCGACCAGCCGAGCTACAAGAGATCGCGTTGCCCTCGTCGATGACCGGAGTGATTGGCAAGCCGGACGAGGTGGATGTGTTTCGGCTCAAGCTGGCGGCGAAACAGGCGATCGTACTGCGGACGGATGCACGCTTGGCCGGTTCGCCGCTCGATCCGCTGCTGCGGATCTTGAAAGCCGATGGTTCGCAATTGCAGGAAGTCGACGACGGTTCGAAGGGGGACTTCGACCCCGATGCGAACTTCACTGCACCGGAAGAAGGAGAGTACCGTATCTCGATCACCGATCGGTTCGGCTTGGGAGGGCCGAGATTTTTTTACCGACTGACCGCCCTCACCTCTCAGCCCGATTTCGAATTGAAAGTCGCCGCGGACTCGTTCGTACTGAATCCTGAAAAGCCGCTCGAAATACCGGTGACAGTCGATCGCCAACGCGGGTTGACTTCTGAGATCGAAGTTGTGGCCACCGGTCTGCCGGAAAAAGTGACGGCCGATCCGATCGTCTCTTTGAAAGAGGGGGACTCCGCCAAGTCGGTCAAGCTGATGTTAAAAACCGAAGCGGGAGTCACCTTCTCTGGTCCGATTCACATTGTTGGCCGAGTGAAATCCGAACCGCCGATCGAGAAGCCGGCGTCGGCCACGTTGACGGCATTCAACGCCACGACTCGCGAATTGTGGCTGACAGTGACCACTCCCGCCGCCAAGTGATCGAGTGGGGTTTGCGATGGATTCGTGCGAAATCAGCGGCTTAAAGCCCGCTCCGATGGTGTTCGGCCGATGGTTGATCGGCTTGCTGCTGGTCGTCGTGATGGCTGGCGAATCCTTGGCCGGACTGCCAATGGCCGAGCCAGATGCCGTTGGACTGGACGCTCAGAAATTGCAGCGGATTGACGAGCTTGTCGCCGAGGGACTCGCCGAAAAGAAGATGCCGGGCTGTGTCGTATGCGTTGGGCGGCACGGCAAAATCGCGTTCCTCAAAGCCTTCGGCCAGAAGCAACTTCAGCCGACGGAATTGCCGATGACGACCGACACGTTGTTCGACATGGCCTCAATCACCAAACCGATGGCGACCGCAACCAGCATTATGCTGCTGATCGAGCGGGGCCAGCTGCGGCTGACCGACAAAGTAGCGTCGATCTTTCCTGAGTTCGCGGTGAACGGCAAAGAAGTGATCACGATTCACGATTTGCTGATTCATCACAGTGGGCTGCTCGCCGACAACTCGATCAAGGACTACGAGCATGGGCGCGAAGAGGCGATCAAACGGATCTGCGAACTGAAGCTGCTCAACCCGGTCGGGGCGAAGTTCGTGTACTCGGACGTGAATTTCATTTTGCTCGGCGAGATCGTCGCGAAGGTTGGCGAGAAGAACGTGCATGAGTTTTCGCGCGAGCACATCTTCACGCCACTCAGAATGAAATCGACCGGTTACTTGCCGAGCGAAACTCTGCGAGCGAGAGCCGCTCCGACCGAACAGCGCGAGGGTAAGTGGATGCAGGGGGAGGTCCACGATCCGCGAGCGTTCAAACTCGGCGGCGTTGCGGGGCACGCGGGGCTGTTCTCGACCGCCGAAGATATCGCGGTCTACGCGCAGATGATGCTCGGTCGCGGCGAGTATGGTGGTGCCCGCGTGCTGTTGCCGGAGACGGTCGAGCGGATGACTCGCGGCGATCGCGTATCGACCGGCGTGCGCGGGCTCGGATGGGACAAAAGGACGGGCTACTCGATCAATCGGGGCGAGTTATTGAGTGACTCGGCATTCGGGCACGGTGGATTCACGGGGACGGTGCTGTGGATCGATCCCGGACTCGACTTGTTCTTCATCTTCCTGAGCAACCGCGTACACCCGAACGGGAAAGGCTCGGTCAACCAGTTGGCCGGAAAGGTTGCGACCGCTGTGGCATCGGCGATCCGCGAAGACTAGTGAGCCGCAGGCTGGCCCCACCGGCGGCACTTCATAAACTCCGCCGCGAGCGATCGTTGGCCGTTGTATCGAATCCACCTCTGTCCCGTTCAGGAGTTGTCATGACCAAATCTAAATCGTCGCGCCGTGCGTTTCTGGCTGCGAGTGCTGCATCTGGGTTTAGTTTCATGATCGTACCTCGGCATGTCCTCGGCGGTCAGGGACAGACTCCGCCGAGCGAGCGGCTGAACGTGGCCGGCATCGGCTGCGGCGGAATGGGAGGTGGCGACATCGCGACGATCACGAAGCTGGGAGCGAACTTCGTCGCGTTGTGTGATGTCGATGACGCTCGCGCGGCGGGGACGTTCAATGCGCATCCGAAGGCGACCCGCTATAAAGACTTTCGGGTGATGATCGACAAGGAGGCGAAGAACATCGACGCGGTCACGGTCGGGACACCGGATCACATTCACGCCGTCGCCGCGATGGCCGCGATCAAGGCGGGCAAGCATGTTTACGTGCAGAAGCCGCTGACTCACACTCTGCACGAGTGCCGCGAGCTGACCAAGGCGGCTCGCGCGGCGAAGGTGGTCACGTCGATGGGGAATCAAGGTCACGCCAGCGAAGGCTCACGGCTTACGAACGAGTGGCTGCAAGCAGGAGTGATCGGCGATGTCCACGAGGTTCACGTCTGGTCTGATCGCGCGGGCCGGTTGTGGAAGCAAGGGATCGGACGGCCGACCGATACGCCCCCCTGCCCTGCCACGCTCGATTGGGATCTGTGGCTGGGGCCGATCAAGGAGCGATCTTATCACCATGCGTATGCTCCGGTCGGCTGGCGCGGCTGGTGGGACTTCGGCACCGGAGCACTTGGCGACATGGGTTGCCACATCATCGACCATCCGGTCTGGGCGCTGAATCTTGGAGCACCAACGTCGGTTGAAGCTACGACAACTCACGACGGCACGCTGTTGGAGGACAAAAAGCTCAACTTCGAAACATTTCCGATCGCGGCAATCGTGACGTACCAATTCCCTGCGCGAGAGCTTGCCGGTAAGAAACTGCCTCCGGTGACGATGACGTGGTACGACGGCGGCTTGATGCCGCCGACTCCGGCCGAAATGACCGGCGGGCAGCGACTGCCGGGCAACGGAGTGCTCTACGTCGGCAGCAAGGGGAAGATGTATCACGGCTCGCACGGTGGGATGCCTCAGCTTCTGCCGAGCGCGTTACAGGCGCAGGGTCAGGCGGTGCCGAAGACGATGGCTCGCTCACCTGGCCACTACGACGAGTGGTATTTGGCGTGCAAAGGGGGCAATCCGCCAGTCGACCACTTCGAGTACTCCGGCCCGATGACCGAGACGGTGTTGCTGGGTGTGCTGTCGATGCGCAGCCCTGGCACGCGGCTGGAATGGGACGCCGAGAACTTGAAGGTCAAGAATGCTCCAAACGTGAACGAGTTCATCCACACCGAATATCGCAAAGGCTGGACGCTATGAAACGCTCAATACTGCTTGCTGTTGTCACCCTGATGTTGGCGAAGGTCACGGTACTCGCTGCCGACAACTCGCTGAGCGATCAGGAGAAGAAGGAGGGTTGGGTGCTGCTCTTCGACGGTAAAACGACTGATGGCTGGATGACCCCCAAGGGGAAGACACTGGCCAACAAGCACGCCCAAGAAGGCAGCCTCAATCCGCATACGTGCGACTACATGCTCACGTCGGAAAGGGCTTGGGAGAATTACAAGCTGTCGCTCGACTTCAAGATCAGTCGCAAATGCAACAGCGGGATTTTCGTGAGGACATTTCCGCTGATGCCTCGGCCCGGCCGCGACGTCGGCTTCAACGGCATCGAAATCGCCATCGACGATTCTCAGACGGCTGGCTTTCACGACACTGGTGCGATTTACGATTTGGTCAAGCCGACGAAGAACGCCATGAAGCCCGTGGGAGAGTGGAACCACATCGTCGTTACCAGTGACCGAAACCTGTTGGTCGTCGAAATCAATGGCGACGAGGTCTCGCGCATGAACTTCGACGAGTGGTCCGAACCGAACAAGCGCCCGGACGGCTCGGCTCACAAGTTTGATGTCGCCTACAGCACTCACCCACGCAAGGGGCACATCGGCCTGCAAGACCACGGGAGCGACTGCTGGTTCAAGAACATTAAGCTGCTGCCGCTGAAATGAAAAAAGCCGCACATGAACGACGTGCGGCTCTAAAAATCGACGGTTAACGAACTACGCAAACGGCAGCGGGAACGGTTCCAGTGAGAACGGGAAGACGCGAACCGGCTTACCGGCAGCGTGACGCTCTTTGTACGCGAGTTGCGCCGCACGGTCGGCGGCGAATTGCAGATGAGTCAGTTCGAGTCCGCAGAAGCGTTCGTCGTCGGTCTCGGCGGCGACATCGGCAAAGACTTCACCAGCCGAGGCAGCATGACGACGCACGCCGTGGATGCTGTGCTCGCGCACCTTCACGCCGGCAGCGGCCATTTTGACGAGCCCCTTCAGGAACCGGCCGACAATGGACTCATTGCCAGAGGCTCGCAGCAAGCGATCCCACTCTTCATGAGACTCCCAGTAGTAGCCGTGATTGAACAAGTCGATCGCCAGCAGGAAGCTGCGGTTCTCTTGCCAGTTCTCGGCCGAGAGGGGCTTTACCGAACGGATCTTGCGACCGTAGCTGTGTCCGCTGGGGTGACGGATCGGATGCGGTGTCGAGGAACCGGGAATGTAGGTGTAGGCGGGCAAATTTCCCGGCAAGAGCTTCACAACTTTGACTTCGATCACTTCAATTTCGGTGGTCGCGGCGGGCATCCGTCGGGTCTCCATTCAGGTGCAGGTGAATTGACGAGGCGAGGTCGATTTCCAGCTATTTAGCGGGGCTATCAAACCCGGCCGTCGGTTTCGGGTCAAACAAAAAACGGGCTTATCGTGGGTTTTCGGATTTTTCAGAAGGCAGGGCCGATGCAGATTTCCCGATCGGCAGTGATGGTAGGATTAACGACCGTTGCAGCGGTTTGACGGGCACGCGGCGCGGCTGCACTCGCGAGGGTGAGAGAATATCGGGCGAAATTCGATTGAGAAGAGCGGTTCTCGGAATCGCCGACAGAATTGAGCAAGTCCCGCCTACAACCGCTTTTGCCAGACTAATTTGCCGCATCGGCCAGCTTTCGAACTTCCCGTTTAATGCGAGTCACCACCCCCCGAAATCCCTGCTGCCGCTGCATTCCGAGGGCTTTTTGCAGGCCGAGATAACCAACCACATCGTCTGGGATTGCAGTCACCTCTTCCGGCGAAGCGCCAGCCAGTCCTTGCACCATCAGAGCGACCAAGCCGCGCACGGTGGGGGATTTCTTGGGGACATCCGCCTCCAATCGAACCCGACCGCCGACGACTTCTACCCAGAGGTAGACCGGGGTTTGGCACTCTTGGACTCGGCAACTTTCAGCCTGTGAGCCGGCGGTACGGCCATTCGACGTCGGCGGTAGTTCGTCAGACAGCTCGACCAGCATTTCCAGCTTTTCCTCGTCGTCGAGGCCATCGAACTCCGCGATCCATTCGGGAAGTTTCATCAGCGAACCGATCCTCGTCACGCGGGGGGCTGACCGTTCTCGCCAGGGACGATGAAGCTCATGTGCATTTCGCAATGACGGAGATGAATCTGCATGACTTCTTCGCCAGCCATTCTGCCGAACACGGGATGCGGTGCCGTTGGGGACTCATGCGAGAGACGCTCGATGCCGGCTTTGAGTTGTCTCAAACCCTCTTCCGCAGTTACCGAATCATCCGGCAGAAGAGAAGTCGCATTCTTCGGGAGCTTGAAACCGGGCTTCATTGGCTTAATCAAACTCGAGTTTTTCATCATTGGCGCAATCAACCATCGGACAAACCACGGAGCCTGAAAGCCAAATCCGTCGATCGACGCCGTCATCGCCTTCGCCAGATGCTGGCAGATTTGGCCGAACGACCAGTTTCCGACGGTGTGGTGATTGCCGATCAGATGCTCGGCATCTTGAACGACCTCGGAAAGCGTTGCGTAGTGAACGGTGCGGCGAGCGGACATGCGAAACCTTTGATTGAATCGTGTTGTGGTGGCATTCTGGCGGACGACGCTCCGCTTTTGAAGGCGGGTAACAATTGGGCTATAAGTCGTCCAACGTGGGGCATGTTTCCAGCGTGCCCGTCATCACCGCAAACTCACTGAGTCGTCCCTGGCAGGTTGAAAACCTGTCCCACGAAAGGCACCACATGTCGAAGTATCCTGGCGTTTCAGCCGAAGTTTTGAAGGAATTGGCCAAGTACGACACCCCAACGATCGCAAATGCGGTCGAGTTGTGGAATCGTTATCCACGCAATTTGGGCTACATGAACGGCAGTATTGTGTCCTGCTTTCCCAAGTTGCCACCGATGGTTGGCTTTGCTCTGACGACGACTTTCCGCAGCATGGCTCCGCCGAAAGGTGGCGATGCATATTCCGGAATCGGACAACAGCTTGATTCATTCGCTGACTTTCCCGGCCCGCCGGTGATCGTGTTTCAAGACCTCGATGTGCCGTGTGCCTCGGCCACTTTCGGCGAGGTGATGTGCTCGACGTACAAGGCTTTCGGAGCCGCCGGCCTGATCACTTCGGGCACCGGACGCGACCTCGATCAAGTCGAAGCACTGAACTTTCCGGCCTTCACGAACGGGACGATCTGCGCTCACGGCTACTGCCACATGATTTCGCTGAATGTCCCGGTGACTGTCGGTGGAATGATGGTCTATCCAGGGGCATTGCTGCACGGCGACCGCAACGGCGTCTGTTCGATTCCGGTCGAGATCGCCTCTGAAGTTGGCGGCGTCTGCCAAGAGGTCGCTGTCGCCGAGGCGATCGTGCTAAACTACCTCAAAGGCTCGAACCTCACCCCGAAAGACTTCAACGCCGCTCGCGCCGAATGCGGTGCGATGATCAAAGCGGTTGAGAAGCGGCTGAGCGGCAAGTAGAAGGGACGAGTTGCTAGGACTGAGGGGCGAGTTGAATCGCAGACAACGAGTAATCTTCGGCTCTGCCCTCGCCCCTCTTCAATGCAAAAACCGCGGTCAGTCTTGCGACAGCCGCGGCCAATTTGCCTGATCTCGTGCGGAATTACGACGGTGGAGTCGCTTTGCGAAACGGGTGGAAACCGGGCGTACTTAAGCACGTCCCTTTGGTGGTTTCGACCCACGCGGTTTGTTTAGGCACCTCCGTCTGAATTGACTGACGAGAATCAGGCATGTCCCATCTTTGAGGCTGGGAACTCGTTGGCCGACGGGCAATTTCACATAGTGTGAGTGACCTTGAGGCAGGTGCGATCTGCTTCAGTCAGGTCGGGTGGCTGTCTCCAACAGAGCACAGCATTCATCGGCAACGGCTGCGCTCTGTCCTCTCCGATTTTGTCAGTGACAACGGTTTTCGGAAGAATTCAATCGCCGTGCGGTTCCGAGTCCCCGCGGCAACTTGGTACGAAGAGACGGTTCCTGGTCAGTTTTTCTCAAGCCAATCGAGTCGATATCCTCTCTTTCATTAAATCGTCCTCAACTCAATCCTCAGGAGCTTTCGCCATGAATTCCGCCTCCCAATCGTTTGGTTCTCGACGCGAATTTCTGCAATGGGCAGCCGCCGCCGCAGCAGGTGTCGCGGCGGTCTCCCCGGTCGTCGGGCTATCTGCCGATCCCGACCCGTACGGCGGATTCAAGATGTGCATCCAGAGTTACTCGCTCCGCGGCTTTGACGGGAAGACCGCGATGCAGCACACGCAAAAGCTGGGGCTGAAGTACTGGGAGTCCTTCCGCAATCACATTCCAATGGACACCGCTCCGGAAAAAGTGGCCGCCGCAAAGGCGCTGCTCAAAGAACATGGCATCACGTTGCTGGCCTTTGGCGTTGAAGGATTCAACGACAATGAAGGAGCCGCTCGCAAGGCATTCGACTTTGCCAAGGCAATGGGAGTGATGTCGATCAGTGCCGACCCGCAGAAGAACAAAGCCACGTTCGACCTGCTCGACAAACTGGTCGCTGAGTACGACATCGCCATCGCGATCCACAACCACGGCCCAAAGGCGAGCTACGACAAAGTCGCTGACGTACTTACATGGGTCAAAGACCGCCATCCGAAAATCGGAGCCTGTGTTGACATTGGCCACTACATCCGCAGCGATGAAGATCCGGTCGAGGTCATTGAGAAGCTCGGCAAGCGAGTCTTCGGCGTGCATCTGAAGGACTTCAAGGGTCCGGCCGGACAAGACAAACGGCCGACGATCCTGGGCGAAGGCAACCTAAGGTTGGTGGAGACGCTCAAGGCGCTCAAGAAGCTCGACTACAAGTATTCGCTGTCACTGGAATACGAAGAGAGTCCGAAAGATCCGATCGCTGACATCGAACTCTGCCTCAAAGCGGTTCGGGACGCGATCAAGAAGATCGGCTGAGCGTAGGTCAGGCTTCCTGGCCGGAACCCAATTGTCAAAAGACGTGAATCGCTCTCCAGGTCAGCCTGGAAAGGCCGACCTGCCGGCGCACCCCGCTCTTCAACAGCAGGAAACTGATCAGCCACACGCCGGCCAAGGCGACGTTGTACGTCGTCGGCCACAACGATCGCCAAAACCAGAGCATCTCTTATGAGTAAAAGCGGCCGTACTCGCAGCACAGATTCCAGAGGTGTCTCATGATCTGAAAAAGGCGTTGGCGATTGTAAATTGCTCAGTATTGCCACGACGGTCAAGGAAAAGCGTTACACGCAGTCTACGCGCGGTCGATTGATGTGCGTCGTTCGGTTACCCAGAAATCGGCAGAGACTCAGGCATGGGCGACGCACCTTCGTTGAGACTTGAGTTGCCGGCGGAGCATCCGGCAATCAGCTTGCATCGCTTCCGGCTTGATCGGGGCTTACCCAAGTTTGAATGGTGTGACCACGCTCATCGATCAATCTCAATCGCACGGTTGCTTGGCGGACGATAATTGGCAAGGCTTGTGCATCGATTGAAGCAGTTCTTGTTGTGATCTGAACTCTGTTGGAAGACGCTCATCATGCGACCGTGTGGGACCTCGATTTGCTGGGTTGGATTGTTCGCGATTTTGATTGGCACTGCCGGATCACAGACCGACGCGGCGGACAAGCCGAATCTGGTCATCTTCTACGCCGACGATCTCGGCTGGGGCGAAACCGGCGCTTTTGGCGGCAAGGACATTCCCACGCCGCACATTGATTCGCTCGCCAAGAACGGTGTGAAGTTCACGCAGGGCTACGTCGCCGCGACGTATTGCAGCCCCTCGCGAGCGGGCTTGATGACCGGACGATATCCGACACGCTTCGGCCACGAGTTCAACAGCGTCGCCAACAAGACCGGCCTGCATCTGAAAGAGACAACGCTCGCCAGCCGGCTGAAGAGCCTCGGCTACGCGACAGCCTGCGTTGGCAAGTGGCATCTCGGCGGCGGGTCGGAGTACCTGCCGACGAAACGCGGGTTCGACGAGTTCTACGGCACGCTGGCTAACACGCCGTTCTTCCACCCGACCAACTTCGTCGATTCACGACTCTCGGACGACGTGCGGAAGATTGAGGATGATTCGTTCTACACGACCGACGCCTACGCCGATCGCTCGGTGGATTGGATCGAGAAGAACAAATCGAAGCCGATGTTCCTGTATCTGCCCTTCAACGCGCAACACGCGCCGCTGCAAGCTCCGCAGAAGTATCTCGACCGCTTCTCAAACATCACCGACGAAAAACGAAAACTCTTCGCCGCGATGATGTCGGCGATGGACGACGCGATCGGCCGCGTGCTGGCAAAGGTCCGTGAGATCGGCCAGGAAGACAACACGATGTACTTCTTCATCGGCGACAACGGAGGGCCGACT
>VGZH01000081.1 GCA_016872645.1 Planctomycetota bacterium
TCGACGTGATGTCATTCATCGCGCCGTCCAGCGATTGTCGTCGGGTGATTTGGTCGCACTCCCGTCCGAGGCGGGCTACGTTTTGGCGGGAGCGGCACTCGTGGAGAGGGCCGGTCACTGCTTCTCGGCGGGTCGTGAACCTGCGACTCTTTTGTTGCGAACCACTGAGGAAGTGGTCGATTTCCTGCCGCATTTGCCAAAGACGGGGTTGCGGATCGCTCGACGCTGCTGGCCGGGACCGTTGGTGCTCCGTGCGCCGGCGTCGATGGCGAATGGGGTGCTGGCCGCTCTGCCGGAAAGCAGTCGAGCCGCCGCCGTCGCGAACGGCCAGTTGGCGGTGCGAGTTTCCAGCCACCCGATTCTCAGCGAGGTCGCGAAGCTTACGCGCGGGCCGTTGCTGATTCGTGAGATCGACGTGCTCGCGAAGAATGTCGACTTCGCGGTCACTCCTTGGACGGACGCCGCGCTGATCGTGAAGGACAACGCTGCTGCCGAATCGAATACCGAGGTGCCGACATCCATCGTGGAGATCAAATCCGACGGAGCCTGGAAGGCCGAACGGATCGGAGCGACTCCCGAAAATCGGTTGCAGATCGCGGCCTGCGAAGTGATTCTCTTCTGCTGTACTGGCAACACTTGTCGCAGCCCGATGGCAGAGTCGCTGTTCCGGCATCTTCTGGCCGAGCGGCTGAAATGCTCGCCGGAAGATTTGACGAAGCGCGGATTCCTGATCGCCTCGGCGGGACTCGCCGCGGACTACGGCAGCCCGGCCAGCCGTGAATCGGTCGAGATGATGAAGCGCCGCGGACTCGATCTCCAGTCGCATACCAGCCAGCCGCTCACCGATCGGTTGATCGAACAGGTTGACCGTTGCTACACGATGACCAAGAGTCATCGCTCGGCGATTCTCGACAGTCATCCCGAACTGGCCGATCGAGTGCAGGTGCTCGGTCGCGACGGCAAGGATGTCTCCGATCCAATCGGCGGCGGCATGAACGAGTACGCGGCTTGCGCGGCCAGCATCGAAAAACAATTGGCAAAGATCCTCGACGACATCGTCTGACGAACTCCTTTTTCTCGGAACACGATCATGAAAATCGCAGTGGCCAGTGACCATCGAGGGCTGACCGTCAAGGAACGCATCCTGCGTCAGCTTGCTGACCTTGGCCAAGACGGAGTCGATCTCGGCCCGAACTCGGCGGAGAGCGTCGACTACCCGGACTACGCCGCGAAGGTCGCGACCGCCGTCGCCAATCACGACGCGGATCGCGGTATCCTGATCTGCGGCAGCGGGATCGGCATGTGCATCGCCGCCAACCGCTTCGCCGGAGTCCGGGCGGCCCTCGTCCACGACGACTTCACCGCCGAAATGAGTCGCCGACACAACGACGCGAACGTCATGTGCCTCTCCGCCGACTTACTTGGCGAGCAGTTGATTACCCGCATGGTCGACGTCTGGGTGAAGACACAGTTTGAAGGAGGCCGGCATCAACGCCGGTTGGATAAGATCGATCAGAATGCAAAATCGTAGGTCAGACTTTTCGGACTGACCCGATGCGCGACCGACGCCGTTTACCAATTCGACTCAGGCTGGAGAGCTTGATCGACCGATTCAGGAGGAAAGCATGGCTCCCGCGAATTTGAAGTACGCAAAGACTCACGAATGGCTCAGCCTCAACGCCGACGTCGGGACGGTCGGCATCAGCGACTTCGCCGTCAAGGAACTGACGGATCTCGTCTACATGGGTCTGCCGAACGTCGGCAAGAAGCTGACTGCCGGCGAGGTCTTTGGTGAGATCGAGAGCGTCAAGGCGGTGAGCGACCTGTACGCCCCGGTCAGCGGCGAGGTCATTGAAGTGAACTCCAACTTGCCAAACGATCTCGACCTGCTCGCGAAAGACGCATTCGGCCAGGGCTGGCTGATCAAGATCCGGCTGAGTAATCCGTCCGAAGCTGCATCACTCCTGGACGCCGCTGCCTACGAACGAGAATGCGTGGCGGGGCATTGATCGTCAGCGACCGTTCTGTGTCCTCTGTGTCTCTTTGGTAAAAGTTTGTCACCACCAGGACCCAGAGAGCACAGAGTTGGCAAAAGGCTGTCACACTTTCCGTTTTTCGTCGTTAGGTTCACCGTGCCATACCTCTTCAACACTGCTGAGTCGCAACAAGACATGCTCAAGACGGTCGGCGTGAAGTCCGTCGATGAGCTGTTCGACCAAGTCCCGCGCGAGTTGCGACTCGACCGACCGCTACAATTGCCACCGGCTCTCAGCGAGCTCGAACTCGAATCGCACTTGCGAGACCTCGCCAGCCAAAACGTGGGCGTGTCGGGGCGAGTCAGTTTTCTTGGCGGCGGCATCTACGACCACTTCGTCCCCGCCGCCGTCGACGCGATCGCTGGACGGAGCGAGTTCTACACCGCGTACACGCCGTACCAAGCCGAGGCCAGCCAAGGGAGCTTGCAGGCGTTCTTCGAATACCAATCGCTGATCTGCGAACTGACTGGCATGGATGTCTCGAACGCCAGCCTCTACGAAGGGGCGTCGGCAATGGTCGAGGCGGTGCTGATGGCGATGCGAGTCACGCAACGACGCGGCAAAGTCGTCGTGCTCGGCTCGCTGCATCCGGAATATCGCGACACGCTGACAACCTACGTCCGGCATCTCGGCTGCGAGATCGTCGTCGTGCCGACGCCGCAGGGCACAGCCGATCCGGGTGATGCCTCACGGCTGATCGACGACCGCACCGCTGCGGTCGTTGTGCAGCATCCGAACTTCTTTGGCTGCCTCGAAAGCCCGCGAGACATTTTTGCCGTTGCCAAGCAGCGCGGCGCACTGTCGATTTCCGTCTTCGACCCAATCAGCCTCGGGGTGCTGCGTCGCCCCGCCGAAGACGGAGCCGACATTGCCGTCGCCGAAGGACAATCACTCGGAATCCCGTTGCAGTACGGCGGGCCGTACCTCGGCATCCTCGCGTGTCGGCAGGAATTCGTGCGACAGATGCCCGGCCGACTCGTGGGCGAGACAGTTGATCGCTTCGGTAAACGCTGCTTCGTGCTGACACTGGGGACTCGCGAACAACACATCCGCCGCGAGAAGGCGACGTCCAATGTTTGCACAAACCAAGGACTGCTGGCGCTGCGAGCCACCGTTTATCTCTCACTGCTCGGCCCGCGCGGACTGCGCGAGGTCGCCGACCTGAGTTGCCGAAAAGCCCACTACGCCGCCGAACAATTGGCGGCGGTTGCCGGCCTGGAACTCGCGTTCGCTCGGCCGTTCTTCAAGGAGTTCGTCATTCGCAGCCGAGGCAACGCCGCCGAAGTCGCTCAACGCGCTCGAATTGCCGGTTTCGACATCGGTCCCGCTCTGAATCGCTTCCCCACACTCGCCGCCGAATGCGGAGCATCCACCACAGAGTATCTGCTGGTCGCTGTCACGGAGTCTCGAACCAAGAATCAAATCGACAACCTGGCCAACTCCCTCCGAAAGTAGATCGTCGAACCGATGCGCAACCGACAAGCCACCAACTTGCTGTTTGAACTGTCACAGCCCGGACGACGTGCCGCGAGGTATCCCGCCTGTGATGTCTCAGCAAGGCCGCTCACCGAGTTGTTGCCTGCCCATCAACTCGCAGAACAACCGCCTGATCTGCCGGAGTTGACTGAGCCGGATGTCATCCGGCACTTCACGAACTTGTCGACGCTGAACATGTCGGTCGACACGCATTTTTATCCGCTCGGCAGTTGCACGATGAAGTACAATCCGAAGCGACACGAGCGGCTCGCATCGCTACCGGGACTGGTCGATTTACATCCGTATCAAGACGAAGCCAGCCAAAAAGGGATGCTGGCGATCCTGTTCGAGCTTCAGCAAATGCTCGGAGAGATCGCCGGACTTCCGGCCGTTTCGCTGCAACCCGCTGCCGGCGCTCACGGCGAGATGACCGCGCTGCTCACAGCAGCCGCGTACTTCCATGACCGCGGCGAAAAGCGAACGAAAGTGCTCTTTCCGCAGAGTGCCCACGGCACGAACCCCGCCAGCGCGGCGATCGCCGGCTTCGAATGTATACAACTCAAAGGGCAAGCCGATGGTTTTGTCGATCTCGCAGAACTCAAAGCGAACCTCGACGACAAAACCGCCGTGTTCATGATCACAAATCCGAACACGCTCGGCCTCTTCGAGCGAGACATCTCGAAGATCGCGCACCTGCTGCACGACGTAGGCGGATTGGTTTACATCGACGGCGCGAACATGAACGCAATCTTGGGAATCACGCGACCGGGCGATTTCGGCGGTGACATGATGCACTACAACGTCCACAAAACGTTTACCGGCCCGCACGGCTCCGGCGGTCCGGGCGCAGGACCAATCGCCGTTCGAGATTTCTTAGCCGACTACTTGCCCGGACCAATCGTCACGCGAACACAGTCTGGCGGTGCCGATCGTTTTCAATTGACAACACCAACGAAATCTATCGGCCGAGTCCGCAGCCAATTCGGCAACGTCGGTATTTTGCTCCGCGGGTATTTGTACCTGCGCACCTTGGGAGCAGCCGGGCTCAAAGCCGTGTCCGAGCAAGCAGTGCTTAATGCCAACTACCTGCGATCAAAACTGGCCGACGTTCTGCCAGTACCACACGGCGAGCGTTGCATGCACGAGTTTGTCGCATCCGCCGAAAAATCGAAAACCGAAAATGGAATCACCGCACTGGACATCGCCAAGCGGTTGCTCGACTACGGCTACTACGCCCCGACCGTTTACTTTCCGCAGATCGTGCCGGAAGCCTTGATGGTCGAGCCAACCGAAACGGAATCCCAGCAGACGCTCGATGCCTTCGCGGAGACGATTCGCTTGATCCTGAGCGAGTCGCCGGAGTTGCTGCACAACGCGCCGCACGAAACTCCGATCTCCCGGCCCGACGAAGTCAAAGCCGGTCGGCAACTCCTCCTCCGATGGAAACGGTGATCGATGAGCGCAATCGTTCACGTGATTCTCGACGAACCGCAAACCGGTGTCTGGAACATGGCGGTCGATGAGGCGCTGCTGGAAGAATCTCTCCGCAGCGAGGTGGTCTTCTTGCGTTTCTACCGCTGGTCTGAGCCGACGGTCTCTTTCGGCTATTTTCAAAGCGACGAGGATTTGCGTCACCATCCACGCCTCTCGAAACTGCCAAGAGTCCGACGACTTTCTGGGGGAGGCGCGATCTTGCATCATCATGAGCAGACATACTCATGCAGTCTGCCTCCCACACATCGACTGGCCCAACAGCCGTATCAGCTTTACGTTGAGATTCATGCCAGCTTCGTTGCTTTTCTGGCCGAATGGGGAGTGCAAGTGACTGTTCGTGGCAGCACGTCCGCCCCCAGGAAAGAACCATTTCTGTGCTTCTTACGAGAAGCTGGCCCAGACTTGGTGGTGCGGGGACACAAGATCCTGGGAAGCGCCCAGCGGAGGCGGCGCGGAGCAGTGCTGCAACACGGCAGCTTCTTGCTCCGGGCCTCGGAATACACTCCCAACTTGTTTGGGCTTTGCGAATTGGTTCAGAACTCTCCTGACACATGCACTGAATGGGGACTGGCCGCTCACCACTTGGCACGCAGCTTGGGTGATACAATTATCATGAGCGAACTCCCGGCAGACGTCCGATCCCGAGCAGCAACGATTGCTCGCGGGAGAATTTCGACCGGTAGTTTGATCGCGCAAGAATCGAATGCTTCGATCGTTCCGATTTCGACCGATTGACAGTCGTTCTCCGCAAGGCTAGCGTTACTTGCGACCCTTCTGATGAATGTCCCTTTCTGGACGGCCTCTATCGCGAAAGCAATGGGATTTCGGCAAGTCAGTTCCCATGTGACGTAAAATGTTTTCGAATTTCATGGAGCAACTTCCACTCAACTTTCATCGGATTTCGGAATTTGCTGAATTAGTTTAAGCCATCAGGGGCGGGGAGCGCGTCATGTTGACTGCGGAACTGAAAGTAGTGGGTGGAAAACAACACGGTTCACTCATCCCGCTTCAGACGAAAAGGTTTTTGGTCGGACGTGAAGACGATTGCCAGCTTCGTCCCTCCAGTGAATCGGTGAGCCGTCACCACTGTGTCTTCACGCTGGATGATTTCGGTGTCTGCCTGCGCGACTTGGGAAGTACGAATGGCACATTTGTCAATGGCCAACGCGTCCGAGGTCAGACGATTTTGCAGCCCGGCGACCGGATTCTGATCGGTAAACTGGAATTCGAAATTGTCATCGCAGGTGCGGTCGGTGCCGTGCAACACGCGCGAAGCACAGCTTCATTTAATTCGTCGTCCGATGCCGGATTTCTGCTGAGTGATCTCGCTGAAACTCCTGAAGCGGCTCCAGCAGATAAACAGCCAGTCGACGGCGGACCGACCGAAGTGTTCGAGCACGCTCACAATCCCGTCGGCAACGACACAACTGTGATGAATGCCGACAACACTCATTTGTTTCCTCCAGCAGCTCCCGGTCCGCTGCCGAGCGAAACGAACCCAGACGCGACCTTACCTGTCAGCTCGACTGTTGAGACGTTCGCTGAAACGACACCGGCAATGCCATCACCAACGATGCCAACGGGCATGCCCATGCCCAATGTGCCCATGATGCCTCCCTACGGAATGCCGGGAGGCATGCCCGGTACTTACCCGCCACAGCCAGCGTACGTCCAAGCTCCATTTGCCAATTACGCGCCACAATACATGCCGAACCCGTACGGCATGCAACAGCCCTTTATGCCGCAGCCGGGTTACATGGACCCGGCGTATCAGCAACAAATGGCATATCAACAACAAATGGCTCAACAAGCGATGATGGCGCAGTATGCCGCTCAGCCTGTGCCGATCGTTGACGCAACCGACTCGGAACCAGAAGCCAAATCAAAAGTCGTCAATGTTCCAGCAGTTACTTTGCCGCCACCGGAAGAAACCGGAGTGAAGCCACCGCCAGAGACCCCGCCGCCAGCTCGGACGGAAGGCACAACCGCCGTTATTGCCGCAGAAGTTCCCAATCGACAATTGGCAGCCGACATTCTGAACAAGTTCAAAAACCGCCGGTAGCCGCTGGAGCGTTGCAACCCCAGTGATTGAAGGAGCAAATCCGTGTCTGAACCGAATCCCGCTGCTGCGGCCGATCAACAACGACGCTACCGCGAACTGCTCGACCTGCTCCCCTTGGCAATCACTCTCGCCGGACTGCCGCAGAGCGAAGGCACCCGATACTACTCCGAAGAACAGATCGAGTTGCGTGCCAATACGATTCGGCATGCCTTCAAGTTCGCGAGACAGTTAGCCAAAGATTACATCCAGCGGTAATTCGCAGACCGCTCACCTCAGGTGTCGTTCTTTTTTCGGTGGGTTGCGGAGATCTCGAAACCCTTGTGGACAATTACCGGTATGTCTGGCGATTGACTCGGTTTCGGTGACGTCGACCATCGACGGTGTCTTTTGTCCGCGTCAAGATGGGCGCAGTCTTGCGGACGTCATTCTGCGAGGCAAAGCGTGTCAGTCCTGACCGAACAAACAATCTGCTCCACGATGGGATGCCGGCTTGAGCGTGGACGTCAGCGAGTTCGAGTTAGTCCAGGGTTGTTTGGCAGGCGATGTCGCCTGCCAGCGGCTCTTCGTTGAGCGTTTTGAAGGCATGGTCTTCGGACTCTGCCTGAAAATGCTCAGCCGTCGCCACGATGCCGAGGACGTCGCGCAGGAGGTCTTCTTGCGAGCCTTCCGCAGCATACATCGCTGGGATGGCGAACGACCGCTGCGACCTTGGCTGTTGACGATTGCCGCAAACCGTTGCCGCACCCATTTGGACGGACTTGGCCGCCGCCCGATGCCGATAGACTTGCAAGCCGACTGGTTGCCGGAAGAGAGGCGAGGCGATTCGCGCGATGATGCCGAGGAAATTCAGCGAGCGATTGCCACCCTGCGTCCCGAATATCAACAGTGCTTTGTCTTGTTCTATCAGCAGGAGTTATCTGTCGAAGAAGTTGCTGAAGTGCTCGACTGTCCCGAAGGGACCGTCAAGACTTGGTTGCACCGGGCTCGCAAGGAAATGGCCGAGTACCTGCGAAAGCGTGGCCTTGATCCTCAGCAGCCATTGAATGATCACTTCCATGACCCGAAACCTGAACCAGACTGACGCCCTTCGCAATTTTCAATCCACTTTTTGATGTGCCGCGATCATGACTTGTGTTGATTTTGAAAACCGGTTGCAAGAGTTCTATGACCTTCGGCAACTCGAATTGCCGGACGAACTCTGCACTCACATCGCTCATTGCCCCAAGTGCCGCGAGCTGGCGGAACACTTTCAGCGATTGCATTTCGCCATCGCGGATTGGAAGGCACATTCGCCAGCGATTCAACTGGCCGATGTCGTTCTGCAGCGGTTGGAGTCTGAACACGGCCGCGGCACTTCGGCATCCCGATCGACACCGAGCAGACTGAATAATTCAAGTCGTCAGCGTTCGCCGCTGGCAGGATGGGCAGCATTGCTCACTTCCGCTTTGGCATTGGCGATCGCAGTTGGAATCGGTTGGCGAGTTTCCAGCAATGTCTCGTTTGTGAATCAACAGACTTCTTCTCTGATTCCGATCGCGATCGCACCAGAGAAACATCTCGATCCAAGCAATGCCTCGGCACCAACAACTGGTGATCGACAACTCGATGTGCTGTTGCATGACGCTCGTGACGCCTGCGCCGCGTTGGCCGTACAGGCGTGGCAGCAAGTTTCGGCCACCAACGTGTTCCTGCCGCCGAACGACACTTTGATTTTTTTCGGTAGTGAGGGCTCGACGGACCGCATCTCCGATTCGTTGTCGCCACCATTGGCTCCGTTGAGCAACGAACTGCGAGAGGCCGTTGATTCGTGGCTTCAATCTGTCTTTAACATTCAGGATTCCTCGACTTGACCACCATCATTTCTCGACAGCGTCCTTGTTACCGGTGGACCGCCGGACTGCTTTTGGCCTGTTTGCTTCTGACCGAATGGCGGCAGACACAAGCTCGCGCCGAAGAACCAAAGCTTGCCAGTTTGATCGGTGGAAATGTTGGGCTGAGCGTCGAGATTCACGACCTCCGTTCGCACCTCCGTGACGTCCCGTCTGCGGAATGGTTTCTCCGGCTGCGCGAACTCTCATTAGTCAAGCGCTGGCAGCAAGGTCCAGAGTTTGCCCGTTGGCAAGTCGGACAAGCCAGCCTCGCCGCGTTGGTGGGGCAGCCGCTCGATCAATTTGTTTCCGAGTTGTTTGGCGAATCGGTGCTGCTAACGGTCTCGCCGTCTCCGACCGGCTCACCAATGGCAATGCTTTTGTCTCGTGCCGCGAAGGACGACACCTGGGATCGCGTTCTCGCCCTGTGGGACCTGTTGGAAGCCCACGATGTGCAGACGAAGTCCGCGTTCGGGCGGTCCTTCCAGATTCGCCGGAAGCAAACGAACGGCCAAGCCACTGGCCCGGACCTCTTCACCGTAAAACTCGGCCGAACGCTCGCCATCAGCGAACACGAGGAACTTATTCGTGATGTGATCACACGAGCCACGACAGCAGCGAATGACAACCGCGTGAAACCGCTCGATCAATTGCCGAACTATCGCCAAGCCATGTCGTCATTGCCGGACAATGCTGCCGTCCGCATCTTCGTCGATCCACGGCGTTGGGATAACCAAATCGCCAATGAATTTGCCTCAACCCGTTGGTTGCTGCCTCTGTGGAACAAGCTCGAATGGCTGTCGGCGGGATTGGAAATTCGCGATGGCCTGGTGTTCCACACCGTCGTGCATCACGACACGACGAACTTGCCGACGATCTGGCAGCGATGCGTCGAAGCATCAGGAACACCCAGCGATCTGGCAACTCGATTGCCAGCCGATGCGATATTGGCGGGCGAAGCTCGGATCGCGCCTGACCTTGGCCGTTGGCTCCAAACTCTCGATCCCTCAGAGAAATCACAACGAGATTGGCAGACCTTTGGCAAAGTCACTCGCGGACTGCTCGGCCGAGACTTATTCGACGAAGTCTTGCCGCACGCGCGACCCAATTTGGCTGGAGCCATCGTTCCGAAATCACCTGTCGACGAGGAATCTGCTTCGATCGGCGGCCTGCTGGCTTGGCAATTCGATCTCTCCAACAAACCGCTAAACAACGACGGCCAGCCGCAACTTCGAGAATCTCTTGATGGTGTATTGCAGACATTGCTGAACTTTGCGGCCGTCGCTCACAACAGTCGCAATCCCGATTCACCAGCAATTCTCAAGATTCAGCAACAGGCATCGCAGACGATCAAATGGTTAGATCGCCTGCCGCCCTATCGTCCTGCCTACGGTTTCGCGGCCGACCATGTTCTGCTGGCCACCGATCCGCAGTTGATCTCCGATTTCCACGACCGATCCACTGGGAACAGCGCATTGAGTACCGAACCGCTGTTTGACGCCGTCCGCTCACGGCACTTTGCCAATCATTCGCATTGGCTGTTTCTGAACTCTCGCACCGCTCGCGAGTTTCTCGACAAGCAGCACGAACCGTTGAGCCGACAAGTCGGTCATTGGCGAAAGCTCGCGCCCCCTTCGGTGGCACAACAACTCGATCGAGTGCGCGAACTGCTGACGCCATTCGACACGGCATTTCTCGCGGCCAAGGTTGCCCCCGGTGAGATTCGATTCACAGCAGGGGTGGTTGCTCCCGATCTTCGGCGGTGATCGAGCGTGCCACAATCACCACGACCGACGAGACGTCCCCGTCTCCAAATTGCACTCAAGAATTACTCTCTTCTTGGTCCGCACAATTTCCCGAGTCCGCGGTTGAGTCACAAAGTCCAACGTTCAACAACAATTCGCACCTTTGAGATTTTTTCGGAGCCTGTTATGCCCGCCACTTTGAAAATGGATTAAGTTGACGAACAGCGTTTGACTAAAGACCGTCGCGTATTTGAACGCCGAAGCTTCACGACTCAAGCAGCACCTGATGGTGTCGTGTGCCGGGATGCCATGCGGTCATTCCAAGATCGTCTGCAAAAATTCTTCTTTGCGACGCCCGTGCTCCGAGATCTCGACGCAACCGTCGCACTCGCTGAGCACGCCGCAAATCGAGATCACCAAATTGTCCGTCAACAAATACCGAGGCCTCCGACACATGCGTGGGCCCGGGATCTCAAGAACTTGAGCCAGCACAACTCACAGCACCACATCATCCCACGCCTGTTTCTTCACGGCACCTCTTGAAAAAATCGAAATCCAGAACGGCTTGTGAGGATTCCGCTTTGCTCACGCAACCATAACTTACAACGCTGTCACGACTCTTGACGCGTTGCCCCTGAGCCTCTTGGTGCATGAATTGGAGGGAGTTGAACCGCGTGCGGCCTTTACGAATATGGGACTGTCAACTGGGGTAATGAAACAAGATATGGCACTACAAGTAAGAAAAGACGTTGCCAACGAAGTTCGGATGAATCGGTGACTTCGCAGCATTAGTAGGCCATTCGCGGGCTTAATCCTCAACATTCCTCAGGCAGCGGTCTTCGCATAAATGCCCGTGTCTGGCGATGAGACTCAACGAGCCTGCGTCGACGGGCAAAACGCTGGTCGGAGTCATCGACTCACCACGCAGATTTTACGATCTCGAATCCGACCAAGAAAATTCCCGCATCCACCAGCGCGTGGCTGAGCCAAGGGCCGAACAGGGAACGGCTGTGGTGGTAGAGCCACGCCCAAGCGACTCCACCGACCGCCACGCCCAGCGAGAAGAATAGGCTTAGGAATGAACCCCAGCCGAAAAAGACCGACAGCACGATCACATGGTGAGCCATGAAGCCTAGGGCGGAAATCGCGATCGCTGAGCCGAGCGCCGTCGCGCGGCGAAGTTGGGCGAAGACGAACCAGCGCCAGTAATACTCCTCCAACAGCGAGTGCAGCACGGCATAGAACGCCGACAACGCGGCGAACTTTGCGGTCGAATCGATTCCCATGCCTTTGACTTTTTCGATCACCGACGGGGCAGCGGTATCAAACGCGCCGCTCGGTTTCAGCCAGAGTTGATACGCTCCGAACATCGCGGCCACGATGACGAGACCGAGCAATCCGCCAATGACCAGGCCGTCTCGATTGGGCCGTATCCAACTCAGTTGCTGTCGCTGCACGTACACGAACCAGAACAGCGGAAAGCCAATCTGAATCATCATGCCAATCGACTTGGCCGCGAGCTGCAGCCCGGCGGCAGACTCCGCCAGCAGAATGAAATAGACCCAGGTCAAAAACGATGGGAACGTGATCGTGAAGATCAGGGCGGCTCGATCGGCACGAGATGCAAAAGCCGGCTCAGAGTTCATTCTTCAGCTCGTTTTTCGGGAAATGCATTTTGATCACCACAGAGGCACAGAGACCAGAAGGGAATCGGTGGGGTACCCACGACGACTGCACTTCTTTCAACCTGTTGATGGTCTCAACTCAGTGCGTCCTCTCTGTGTTCTCTATGCTTCTGCGGTGAGAATCTTCGTTTCCTATCCTTTCAGCTTGCCACTGAGTTGCAAAAAGAGTTGTTCGAGCAGCAGTCGCTCGGCCGTTCGCAGGCCCCCTTTGAGGTTGAGGTCCGTCTCCAGCAACCAGCGTGAAATCTGTTCGGCGTTGGGGCGGCCGATGCGTCGCAGGTAGTTTTCCGCGGCCGCGATTTGAAAGGGAAAGACTCCCGCTTGTTTCAAAGCCGCTGAGAGTGGCGTGCCTTGTCGCGACAGCTCTGTAGCGATCGCCAACTTACGAAAGGTGAAGGTGATGCCTCCCATGAGTTTCAAGGCTGGCTCGCCGGAAGTCAGGAGCTTGTCCAAGTTCGTCAGCGCGAAACCGAGATTCCCGTCACGCAGAGCATCGAGCATGACCCACGTCGTCTCGGCTTTCCAGCCGCCGACGACTTTGCGGACGTCTTCGCTGTCGATCTGCGGTCGCTCAGCGGCATAGGCCGCGACCTTTTCGATCTCTTGATCGAGCAGGCCCAGATGAGTCCCCGCCAGCTCCGGCAACAGCATCGCGGCTTCGCGGGTGATCTGCTTGCCGAATCGCTCTTTGACCGTCGACTGAATCCAGCGAGTGAGGTCGGCCCCCTTCAACTCGGTGCACTCGATCAACAGACCGCCACGGTCGACCGCCTTAAAGAGCTTCGTCGTCTTGGGGAACGAGCCGACATCCAGTACAAGCAGCGATTTCTTGGACGGCTTCTCCAAGTATTTTTCGAGAGTCGACCGGTTCTCGGATACGAAATCCTCCGCATCCTCGACCAATACGACTCGCCGGTCGCCGAACATCGAGACGGTCAGCAGTTCGTCTCGGACGGTTTTCCAATCGGCCTCTTTGCCGTCGAACTTCGTCGCGGTGGAGTCGTCTGCATCGCTGCCGCAGACCAGCGATATCAACACCGAGAGCGAGTCGAGCTTCAATGATCGCTCGTCGCCTGACAGCACGACGATCGCGCCGGTCGAATTGGTTTGCGGAGCTTTGAGAAACGCGGTGGCGTGCATGGGGAGAGGTTAGGAGTTGGGGACCCGGAAAACAAAAACGCTTGACCATTTCCGCCGAAGTGGCCTACGGTCGGCAGTGTGAAGGGTGCCACCAGGAATCTCAATTCGCCATCATTTCTCGCCCCCAAACCTCTGATGCTTTCGTTGCTCCCCACTCTCGAACCGCAATATGTCTGCCCCGGCGAGACGCACGCGATCTCTCGCGCGGTGCATTTGTCCCGTTTGGCGGCGTTTTATCCGAAGTGCCGCGAGTGTCCGCAGCGGCAAGAGACCGGGCAACTCCCACACCCCCAGTTCGACGCAGACGACTCGTCCCAACCCCGAGTCTCAGAGCGTTCGATCTTCACGCTGGAAGGTGTGCGCGGAGTTTACCTCAATGAATTGACGCGACAAAAAGCCGGGGAATTGACCGCCGCCTTTGCGAGTCTGTTGTGGGAGTCGCAGCCGTTGGCGGGACGCAGTGATTTGCGCGATGCGAACTCGAAGCGGCCGATTCGCCGCAGCGGGCCGGTCGTTGTGGTCGGCTTCGATGAGCGGCCGTCGTCTCCTGACATCGTCACAGGAGTCGCCGCGGCGTTGCGTCGCATGAGCTGCCAAGTCGTGGATATCGGCCAGACGTCGATGCCCTGTTTTCGTTTTGCCGTCGCGCACATGCAGGCGGCGGGGGGCATTCTGGTTTCTGGCCACGGTTGCGAACCTTCGTGGACCGGTCTCGATTTCGCGACCAAGCATGGCCGTCCCGTTTCGGTTGCCAGCCGGCGTATCGAGAACCGTGATGACAAGGTTGCTGCACGAGTCATCAGCTTGGACGACATTCATCAACGTTGCGAACATGGGGCAGCAAGGCCGCTGCGGCAGGGAGGATCGCAGCGAGTCTTTCCGGTTTCCGTACCGTATCTCGCCGGGTTCTTGCAGCGATTTCACGCCTTGCGGCCACTGCGAATCGCCATCGGATGTCCCGTGCCGTTCGTGCGACGGACGCTTGAAGTCCTGTTTGAGAAGTTGCCAGTGACGCTGACCTGGGTCGAGATTCCAAGCCGCCGCCGTGAACTGCGGAACGGCAAGGATTCGGATGTGCGGCTTGTGTGCGAAACGGTGGTGGCATCGTCGGCAGACTTGGGTTTCTTGATCGACGATGACGGAGCAAACGTCGCAGTGTTGGATGAACTCGGAAATTTGCTCGCACCAGGAGATCTGTTGTGTTTGCTGGGCGATGTCTTGCTCGCCGAGCAAGTGGGGGGTGCGGTGGTGATCGACAACGCGGCCCGCGACCTTCTGCAACCGCGAATCGCTGCGAAGGATCGCCGCTGCTGGTTGGGGGGGTGGACTCAATCGGACGTTTGGCAGGTGATGCGTCATGAAGCTGCAATCTGCGGCGGTGGTGCGACCGGTCGTGTGTGGCTGCGCGATGTCGTGCCAAGCTGTGATGCGATTCTTACGCTGGCTCTCTTGCTACAGGTCCTCAGCCGGGACGATGCGCCGTTGTCACAAGTTCTCACAGAATTTGCAGTAGCCGCTTGAAGAGGCTCGGACAATTCGCCTCTGCCGTGTTGTACGCTCATCAGCGTGAGGTTGTGCATCGCGACATCAAGCCAGTCGATCTGACGTTCAACTTCGACGGCACGGTAAAGCGGATGGATTTGGGCCGCGCAAAGCCCATCAACGAACTCAGGCCAGCCAAAGAAGTCGACAATCACATCGTCGGGACGCCCCGACACATGGCCCCGTAACAGCTAAAAGGACGCGAGATTTCTGAGCTGACGATTTCGCTCTCGGCTGCACAGCGTACAAATGGCTGACCGGTGACACGCTGTTCCCGAAACATGACGTCAACAAACTGCCAGCCATTCACGATCGCGTGACGGTGCCCAACTTTTCGAAGCAGCGTCCGGAATTAGCGCCGGAGATTTGCCAATTGCTTACCGGCTGTCTGCAACGGCACCGATCGAAGCGGGTTTGTGATCTCGCCCAGTACACCGCCTGAGAGGCTTCCTTGGAAGTCGCGCGGCTTTTATAGACGTTGCCTCCCGCACTGGCGAACTGAGGCAAACTTCACAAAAATTCGGTTGGTTGTGAGACCCGATCTGAACTGTTGCGTCGAAAGGACCGCCTGATGTTCCAGACTCTCCTCCACCGGTTCGTGACCGTTGCTGGAATATTTTATCTGATGGCGATTCACAGCCTGTTGGCTGTTGCCGGACCGTCAAACAGTTTGCTCGACATTTCGGCGGATGGGCGGCTATTGGCCTGTTCGAATCGAGACAGCGGGACCGTTACCGTTGTTGATCCGACCACATTCACCAAATTGCGAGAGATTCCTGTCGGACACAAGCCGGAAGGAGTCACGTTTCTCGGTAACAGCCATCAACTGGCGGTCGCGATATATGCCGATGACAACGTCGCATTCGTCGATGCCGACAAGGGCGAAGTCCTCGGTCGCTGCGAAGTGTTCGATGAGCCGTATTCCGTGGTCTCGACACGCGACGGATCGCGAGTCTGGGTGACGTTGGAGTACCCCGGACATTTGATCGAGATCGACACGAAGTCGCGTAAGATTCTGCGCACATTTAACGCTGGGTCGTTTCCTCGCGGACTTGCGCTGTCGAACGATCAGCACACCGCATTCGTCACCGAGTATTACACCGCGACCGTGCGGTTGATCGAACTGGCCTCCGGTAAAGAGATCGCCGCCGTGCCGGCTTCCTCGACGGACAATCTCGCTCGGCAAATCACTGTGCATCCGACTTTGCCCAAAGCCTATGTGCCGCATCAGCGATCCAAGATCACGGCCGCTCACGGCGAAGGTTCGATCTTCCCGTACATCAGCGTGATTGACTTGCCGACCGCTGACGGCCCTCTCAAAGATGACCTCAAACGCAAACGCATTCCGATGGACTCGTTTATCGGCAACCTCGTGACCGCCAGCCCGTGGGAAACTGCGATCAGCCCTGACGGCCAGCAAGCGGTCATCGTCTTTGGAGCCACTGACGATTTGTTCGTGATGGAAGTCCGCGACGACAACTACCGCGAGCTGACTCCGATCCGGCACATGAACATCGGCCACAATCCACGGGCCGTGAAGTACTCGAATGACGGCAAATGGTTCTGGCTCTACAACGCGTTGGACTTCGAACTCGTCGCTTATGACGCGAAGACGCTGCAACGGGCCGGTCTTGTGCGAGTTACCGAGAATCCGCTCGGCGACGAAATCTTGCGCGGCAAGCGGTTGTTTTATTCCGCCTTGATGCCGATGGCTTCGCGCCGCTGGATCGCGTGTTCCAGTTGTCATCCCGATAGCGATCCTGACGGCCGCACATGGCAGAATCCCGAAGGGCTGCGCAATACGCCACCGCTTGTTGGATTGGCCTGGACACATCCACAACATTGGTCCGCCGACCGGGACGAGACGCAGGACTTTGAGCACACAATTCGTGGCTTGCTGATGCAGGGCAGAGGACTGATCAACGGACCTGTCGCCGAATCGCTCGGTTCGCCGAACAAAGGCCGCTCCCGCGATCTCGATGCGCTGGCCGCGTACACGAACTCACACACCGTGCCGCTCAGCCCGCACGCGAAGAACGGTTTGTCCGATGCGGCAAAACGCGGTCGAGAAATCTTTTTCTCGAAAGAGACCGCCTGTGCGACGTGCCACTCTGGCCCGTACTTCACTGACTCGAATCCATCGACGAAACCGGTTCTGCACGACGTCAACACCGGCCGTTCCGACCCATCGGAGAAAATGCCGTTGAAGTACGACACGCCGACTTTGCTCGGCATTTATCGGTCGGCTCCGTACTTGCACGACGGCTCAGCCAAGACTCTGAAGGACGTACTGACGACTAACAATGCTGGAGACAAGCACGGCAAGTCCAGCCATCTCGCTGCCAACCAAATTGATGATTTGACGGAATTCTTGAAGGCTCTGCCGTACGAAGACCCGCAGCCAGCCGCTGTCGCCGCAGGCCTGAGGAAAGTTGACCGATGATTGGAGCCATGGATGCTTGGCCCCGACTCTCTCTTCACTTTGAATCGGCAAGACTGCCTATTCCCCAAGATTTAAAAAGGATGCCCATGATTCGAATTCTTATTGCGCTCTCGCTGATTTGTTTTCTGACCTCGCTGGGCTGTGAAGTCAGTTCTCCGCAGCCAGCCATCCCAATATCTACAGGGACCACCCCAGCCGGGCCGTCGCCCGCAGAGATTGCGGCAGCGAACGTCGCCACAGAAACCACGCCGACAGTATCGCTCAACCTCAAGAACTGGGACGAAACATTGGGCCTCGTCGCGGAGCACAAGGGCAAGGTTGTGGTGCTCGACCTGTGGTCCACGTCGTGCGATCCGTGCATGGTCGAGTTCCCGCATCTCGTCGAACTGCACAAGCAACACGGCGACAAACTGGTCTGCATGTCTGCGAGTTGCGACTACGCGGGCATCAAGAGCCAGCCGCCGGAAACCTACCGCGAGCGCGTGCTCGAATTCCTGACCAAGCAAAACGCGACGTTCCAAAACGTGCTGCTGAATGTCGAATCGGACGCGCTGTTCGAGAAGATCGAACTCGCCTCGATCCCGGCGGTGTACGTCTTTGGCAAGGACGGCAAAGTTGCCAAGCGTTTCGATAATGACAACGCGAAATCGGGCGAGGACTTCACCTATGCCAAGGACGTTGCGCCGTTTGTCGAGAAACTGTTGGCGGAGTGAGGGGGCATGCTCGACGTTCTTTGTTTTGGCATCATTGTGTCTGATCATCTCTGTTCGCCGATCTCGCGCGTGCCGCGGGCGGGGGAGTTGGTGTTATCGCCTCGATTTGAGTTGGCGATTGGCGGCAATGCAGCGAATGTCTCGACAGACTTGGCCAAGCTTGGCGTGAAGGTCGGAGTGGTGGGATTGGTCGGCCAGGACGTCTTTGGGCGGCATGTCCGCGAGTCGCTCGAAGCGGCCGGTGTCGATTGTCGATTGCTGTGCGAATCGCCGACGAGCCAGACGTCGCAGACGTTGATCGTCAACGTGCAGGGGGAGGATCGGCGGTTCATTCACGCGGTCGGAGCGAACGCCGATTTCGATGCCAGCCAAGTGACGCCGGACATGGTTCGCGATTGCCGAGTCTTGTTTCTCGGCGGCTATTTGCTGGCCGAGAAGCCGCCGGCCGAGAACATCGTGCCGCTGTTTCGGGCGGCTCGCCAGGCGGGTATTCCGACGCTGCTGGATGTCGTCGTGCCCGGCCCCGGCGACTATTGGGCTCGGCTGCGGCCGGTGCTCGCGCTGACCGACGTGTTCATGCCCAACGAAGACGAAAGCGTGCTGCTTACCGGCGAGACCGATCCGTGGCGGCAAGCCGAAGCGTTCCGCTCGGCCGGAGTCCGCACGGCAATCATCACGCGTGGCGGACAGGGCTGCGTGATCGTCTGCGACGATGGCCGTTTCGAGGCACCAGCTCATCGCGTGCCGTTCGTCGATGGGACTGGTAGCGGCGATGCGTTCGTGTCGGGCTACATCCTCGGACTGCTGCGCGGGAACGACACTCTTGACTGCGTGCGACTGGGCAGCGCAATGGGAGCAAGCTGCGTTCGCTCGACGGGAGCCACCACTGGCGTATTCAATGCCGAGGAACTCGCGGAGTTCCTGGCCGCTTACCCGCTGACGATCGCTCGGCGTTGATCGGCGCTCTTCTGGCCGAGGTCCTTCGCCCTTCTTCGACGACGAGGTCTTTCCCATGCGGCGTTCGCTGATTGACTCCATGCAGACTCCCAGACTGGCGGCGACGGCCGAAGATCTTCGGTTGACGGCGGCACATTCGCGATCAGCAGACTGGCAACGCTGGGGACCATACCTCTCCGAACGACAATGGGGGACGGTGCGTGAGGATTACTCCGCTCACGGCGACAGTTGGTTTTTCTTTCCGCACGACCATGCTCGCAGCCGAGCGTATCGTTGGGGCGAGGACGGCTTGCTGGGTATCTGCGATCGACAGGGGCGTTTCTGTTTTGCGCTGGCACTCTGGAACGGCCGCGACCCAATTCTCAAGGAACGTCTTTTCGGACTGTCCGGGCCCGAAGGAAATCACGGCGAGGACGTCAAGGAGTTGTATTACTACCTCGACTCGACTCCAACGCACTCGTATATGAAGGCGCTCTACAAGTATCCCCAGGCGGCATTTCCCTACGATCGCCTCGTGGAAGAGAACCGCCGGCGCGGAAAAGATCAGCCGGAGTTTGAGTTGCTCGACACCGGTGTCTTTGATGACAACCGCTACTTCGATGTGGTGGCCGAGTACGCAAAAGCGTCCCCAGAAGACATCCTCATTCGCGTGACGATCCAAAATCGGGGACCGGAAGCGGCGACACTGCACGTTCTGCCAACGTTGTGGTTTCGCAATACCTGGTCGTGGTTCGGTCACGACGAGTCGCCGTCCTGCTATCCGGGAATGCAACTTCAGCCGGACGGGACTGTCTTCGCGTGGCATGAATCACTGGGTGAGTTTTCGTTCCTGGCTGAAGCGTCGCCGGAATGGCTCTTCACGGACAACGTCTCCAACACGCAGCGGCTCTTCGGAATGCCGAACAACGACCTGCATGTGAAGGATGCGTTTCACGATCGTGTTGTCCACAACCGATCCGAAGCGGTCTCGTCTGGCGGCATCGGTACGAAGACGGCCGCTTGGTATCAGTTGCGATTGGAACCACGTTCAAGTCAAGAAATCCGCTTGCGGCTGACTTCTCGCAGGGAGCAGACGTGGACCCCAGAAACGGCATTTGGCTCTCAATTTGAACACCTCTTTTTGACTCGACAAGCCGAAGCGGATGAGTTCTATCGCTCGAAGCAGTCGCACGAACTTTCTCCCGAAGCAAACCAAGTCCAACGACAGGCGTTCGCCGGTTTGTTGTGGTCGAAACAGTTTTATCACTACGTCGTCCGACAGTGGCTCAACGGCGATCAAGGCCAGCCGGTCCCGCCGGAGTCGCGAAGACTAGGACGCAATCGTGATTGGCCGCATTTGTTCAATCGCGATGTGATCTCGATGCCGGACAAGTGGGAATACCCGTGGTACGCGGCCTGGGACTTGGCGTTTCACATGATCCCGTTCGCGCAAGTGGATGGCGAATTCGCGAAGCAGCAACTGCTGCTGTTCCTGCGCGAGTGGTACATGCACCCGAATGGCCAATTACCGGCCTACGAGTTCGGCTTCAGCGATGTCAATCCGCCTGTTCATGCGTGGGCCTGCTGGCGCGTCTACAAGCAAACCGGCCCGCGCGGCGGCCGTGACCGTATGTTCCTCGCACGCGCATTTCAAAAACTGCTGCTCAACTTCACCTGGTGGGTGAATCGCAAAGACATCGAAGGAAACAACCTCTTCGGCGGCGGATTCCTTGGCCTCGACAACATCGGCGTGTTCGATCGCTCGCAGCCGCTGCCCGCCGGCGGTCGATTGGAGCAAGCGGACGGCACCGCATGGATGGCGTTCTTTTGCTCGACGATGCTGGCCATCGCACTGGAGTTGGCGTCCGAAGATCCCAGCTACGAAGACATCGCCTCGAAGTTCTTTGAACATTTCGTCGCCATCGCCGATGCCATGAACACGCTCGGCGGCAGCGGACTGTGGGACGAGGCGGACGGCTTTTACTACGACCAGCTCAAGATGGAAGGGAGTGGCCAACCGCTGCGGATTCGTTCCGTCGTCGGCATCATTCCGCTGTTCGCTGTCGAAATTTTGGACCCGCATACGCTCGACCGGCTTCCGGGATTCAAGAAGCGAATGAACTGGTTTCTGCACAACCGACAAGACCTCTCGCGGCAAATCACGATCTGCGAACGCGACCGCATCGCCAACGGGCAGCAACCCGATCACTTGCTGCTAGCCATTCCCTCCCGCGAACGATTGCAGCGCGTGCTGGAACGGGTGCTCGACGAGAACGAATTCCTCTCACCGTTCGGACTGCGGGCATTGTCGAGAGCACACGCCAGCGATCCCTTCGTGTTTGCCAGCGGGAACCAGGAACTGCGAGTGGATTACACCCCCGGAGAATCCAACACCAGCATGTTCGGAGGCAACTCCAACTGGCGCGGCCCAATTTGGTTCCCGGTCAATTATCTGCTGATCGAAGCCCTCGAACGCTATCACCACTTCTACGGCGATGAATTCCAGGTCGAATGCCCAACAAATTCTGGAACTTGGATGACGCTCAAGGAGGTTGCCAGCGAGCTATCTCGCCGACTTGCGAGCCTATTCCTGCCCGACGCCACCGGTCGACGAGCCTGTCACGGCGAGGACTCACGCTATGCCAACGACCCGCATTGGCGAGATCTGGTCCTCTTTTACGAGTACTTTCACGGCGACACCGGACGCGGCTGCGGCGCCTCCCACCAAACGGGCTGGACCGCACTCGTCACGCGTCTGCTGGAGTAGCCTCGTCGTATTTCGTAGCCCTGTCTCTCCGTGACAAGCCCCTGAATCCGCACTCGACGTTATTGGCATGCTCGGCCACTCCGACTCAGTGCGGAATTGGCAAGACTAAAAAATCCCCAGCATGTCTTTCGCCTCATCGGTCATTCGATCCGGAGTCCACGGCGGTGACATCACCAGCTTGATCTCCGCTTCTTCGACATCGCGCAGCCGCTCGAGTGCCATCTTCGATTGCTGCACAATCTGCGGCCCGGCGGGACAAGCGGGGCTGGTCAGCGTCATCTCAACATAAATTTTGTGGCCGTCCCGATTGATCGTGTAAACAAGACCTAGGTCGACGATGTTGACCATCAATTCCGGATCGATGACTTGCTTTAAAGCGTCGATCAATCGGATCTCGTCGTCGTCTCCCGGTTCTGGCAGAGGGACCTTTTCTCCAACAGCATCTAAAACGGATACCACGGGCAATGAGTTCGTCGCTGTCGCCGTTGAGGTGACTGACGCACTCGTCGTTGGTCCGGGTGGCAACTCGGCTCCCGCAGGGCCGACGAAGACTTCGCCATCGCGCACTTGCACAGCAAACGTCGGAATCGGCTGCGTGGCCGGCATGCACAACGCCTTGCCGGTCTTCAAGTCAAACTTTGCACCGTGACGAGGACATGTGATCGCGCCGTCGGCGACTGGCCCGTCCGTCAACGGCTGTCCGTCGTGCGAGCAGACATCCTCAACAGCAAAGAAGTCATTTCCGATCCGCACCAGCAACGCCGGCACGTCATCCACAATGATCGACTTCCGCCCATTCGGCGGCACTTCCGAGACAGAGGCAACTCGTTCAAACATGGCTTATAGCGCACACGTCTCGCGTGCGTCCTGTTTCTAGCGTTATCCATTCTTCGCACGCGGGCCGCGTGCATCACAACTATCCAATTCCTAATTTCTTCTCGACCGTCTGGTTGAGTGTCTCACGGACCAATTCCACTGGAATTCGGTCGGACACGATTTGTAAGAACCCTTGAACAATCATGTGCATCGCTTCGAACTCCGGCAGGCCGCGAGCCATGCAGTAGAAAACCTGCTCGCGATCGACTTGGCCAGCGGTTGCGCCGTGAGTGCAGCGGACGTCGTCGGCTTCGATTTCGAGGCCGGGGATCGCATCGACTCGGCAGGTGTCGCTGAGCAGCAACGCGTCGTTGCGTTGGTAGCCGTCGGTCTTTTGAGCGTCCTTGGCGACTTTGATCATGCCGCGCCAGACGACGCGGGCTTTGTCGCGGAGCACGTCTTTGTAGAGCAGATCGCTGCGCGTGTTCGGAGCGTTGTGCCATTGCTGAGTGTAGTACGACAGGACTTGCCGGTTCGTCGCGAAGGTCACGCCGTTCACTTCGGCCTCGGCTCCGCGGCCGTCGAGATGGACATCTTGATGAATGTGAGCCAGCTTGGCTCCGAGGCCGCCGACTGTCCACTGCAACATGCCGTTCGATTCGACTCGACCCGCTTGATGCGCGAAGTGCCACGTCTTGTCGTTCCAGTTTTGCAGCTGGACATACCGCAGCCGCGCCTCTTTGCCGAGGATCAGTTCGACCGCGCCGACATGCAGCCCGGCCGCGTCCGCCGTCGCCGACGAAGTCTCTTCGAGCAACGTCGCGCTCGCGCCGTCTTCCAGGATGACGAGCGTGTGACTGAAGTCCGCCGCGCCGGCAGTGCTCAAGCCGATCAAGCTGTCGAGCGGTTCGTCGATCGAGACGCCTCGCGGCACGAACAGCACCGTACCGCCGGTCCAGAACGCCGCATGCCAACTCGCGAACCGATCCCGCTTCGCTTGGACGGCTCGCTTGAGGAAATATGGCTCCAGTTTCTCGCGATGCTCGACCAGCAGCGTGCTCAGGTCGCCGAACAAGACGCCTTGCTTCGCGTACTTCTCGTCGAGTGTCGCTCGCGTCGCGTGACCATCGACGTGAGTCACCATCCCCGCGAACTCGGCCCGATCCTGCATCAGCGAACCGAACGTCGCCTCCTCGGTCGGTTCACGCCGAACATGAAACTGGTCCGCTCGAAACGTGCGTGTCTCGACCCGCTTCCATTCCTCCGGATCGAGCGGCACGGCCAAATGATCCTGATATTTTTCGTAAGCCGCCCGCCGAGCCTCGACGATCCAATCCGGCTCATCCCGCGATTCCAAAAACGCCTCAAACGCAATGCGTGTGAAGCCTGTCACTCTTCCAAACGTGGTCATCGCTGCTGTCATGTTTTCTTTCAAACTCATCTCACTTGGCGAACCGGCGGGCGTTAGCCCCCGGACAACACCGGTACACGCATCAATTCCGTTCGGGGGCTTACGCCTCCCGTCTCACGGAAAATCAACTCTATTGCCAACGCATCCAACTCCGCTCGATACCTCAGGCCCGGCTTGCCGCTGGCGAGTAAGGCTTCGCGGATTGGGCCGGTGATTTCGGGGATCGTGGCCTTGCGGGCTTCGACAATTTCCTTCGTGTCGAGCGGCTGCAATATTCCGCCGGTCGGGCGAGCTTGCAGGACGTGAGTCGCCCAGTCGATCACGTCGGAACCGCAGCGGAAGCGGACGTTGGCTCGGATCAAATACCTTTCCAGTTCGATGTCTAACCCTGTCTCCTCTTTCGCTTCCCGTTTCGCTCCGGCGTCGAACGACTCACCCGGCTCGATCCCGCCCGACGGCGTGCGAAACGCGCCAGGCGGATAGCTCGGCTTGCGAGTCACCACAATGTTCCGCTCGTCATCCACAATCACGAGCGTCACGTCATGGCAGCGTCCGTGTTTCATTCCCAACCGCACGACAGCGAGTTGTTCGGCATTCATCTCGTATTCCCGCGCGATCTCAGCCGGACTGCCATATCGCTGCTCGACCTCGCGGATGATTTCAGCAGTGACGTACATGACGGACTCACGAACTGCTGCAAACTTCCGAAATCTCCAAAGACCTCGGAAGCATTGAGTTCGCACTACCCCACGCTCCCTTCCATTTGGAGTTCGATGAGGCGGTTCATTTCGACGGCGTATTCCATTGGGAGTTCTTTGACGAGCGGTTCGATGAAACCAGTGACGATCATCGACGAGGCTTCAGCTTCGGTGAGGCCGCGGCTCATCAGATAGAAGAGTTGCTCTTCGGCAATCTTTGAGACGCTCGCTTCGTGTTCGAGGGCGATTTGATCGTGCTCGGCTTCGATGTACGGGTACGTGTCGCTGCGGCTCTTTTCGTCGAGGATCAGAGCGTCGCAGACGACGTTGCTTTTGCAGTTTTTCGCTCCCTTTTCGACTTTGACGAGGCCGCGATAGCTGGCGCGACCGCCCGCTTTGCTGATGCTCTTGGAGATGATTCGGCTGGATGTGTTCGGGGCACAGTGAACCATCTTCGCGCCGGCGTCTTGATGCTGGCCGTTGCCGGCGAACGCGATCGAGAGGGTCTCGCCGCGAGCGCCCGGTTCCATCAGATAGATGGCCGGGTACTTCATCGTCAGCTTCGAGCCGAGGTTGCCGTCGACCCATTCCATCAGCGAGTCGCCGTAGGCCATCGCTCGTTTGGTAACGAGGTTGAAGACGTTGTTCGACCAGTTCTGAATCGTCGTATAGCGGAAGCGGCCGCCTCGCTTGACGATGATCTCGACCACCGCCGAGTGCAGGCTGTCGCTGCTGTAGGTCGGGGCCGTGCAGCCTTCGACGTAATGAGCCGCCGCTCCTTCATCGACGATGATCAGCGTCCGCTCAAACTGTCCCATGTTCTCGGAGTTGATGCGGAAGTACGCCTGCAACGGGAAGTCGATCTTCACTCCCGGCGGCACATAGATGAACGAACCCCCCGACCACACGGCCGAATTCAACGCCGCGAACTTGTTGTCGTTCGGCGGGATGACCGTGCCGAAGTATTGCTTGAAGAGGTCCGGGTGGTCGCGCAACGCCGAGTCGGTGTCGGTGAAGATCACGCCTTGCTTTTCGAGGTCTTCCTGCAAGCTGCCGTAGATGACTTCCGACTCGTACTGCGCCTTCACGCCGGCGAGATATTTCTTTTCGGCCTCCGGGATGCCTAGCCGGTCGTACGTTTTGCGGATGTCATCCGGCACGTCTTCCCAACTCTTTTCGAGCTTCGCCGCCGCCTTCATGTAGTAATAGATGTCCTGAAAGTCGATCTCCTCCAACGCCCCACCCCAGTGCGGCATCGGCTTCTGAAAGAAGGTCTCCAGCGAGTTGATGCGAAA
>VGZH01000082.1 GCA_016872645.1 Planctomycetota bacterium
GTCGTAGTCCAATCGCCGGCTTCCAGAGCCTGCGTCACAAATTTATCACGAGCCTTGCTGCTGGCGGAGTGCATCCAAGGTCGCGCAGCAACTCGCTCGGCACTCCACCATCACACTGACGATGGATCGCTACAGTTACCTTGGTCTTGTTGATCTGAACGCTGGCTTGTCAGCACTTCCAACGGTCTCGTCAGCACAATCAGCGATGACCCCAGAAACGCAAAGAACTCCGCAGAAATCAATGATTTCCCGGAGTTCTGTTGAGTACGCCCGGAGGGAGTCGAACCCCCAACCTTCGGATCCGAAGTCCGACGCTCTATCCAATTGAGCTACGGGCGCGTGAATGAGGAACGGAAACTACCGCAAGCAGTAGTGCGAAGCAATCAAGTCACACCTCGGTATCCGTGGCGGTTTTTGTTGATTGGAGTGGCTGGGTGGATCAATCGCAGTCAAAAAGAATCGATCGAATCTCTGTGGACGGAAAATCAGATTCCGAGGGAGATCGTCGGCAAGCGACGGATTCTGCTCAACAACGAACAGCGACGGCGATTGGCCGTCATCGGGAACATCCTGGGGCTCCAGCGGCTGCGTGAACTGGCAGGGATCGCCACTCCAGATGACTGGGCCGTCATGTTCATCTTGGCCCAAGAAGGTCAGACCTATGCCCGGCTGCGTTTCAACATCGGCCCCGGCGGCTCACTGGAAATTCCGGTCGCCGTCGATTTCAGCTGCGAGTTTTCCGGCAGCGATCAAGCTGCTTGGAAAGCCGAATACGAACACTGCGTCCTGCCGCCTCAGGCGCGCGACCGGCTGTTGTTGACCGCTGGCCCGCAGGCACCAAGCCGTACACCGATGAGTTTGACGACCGCCAGTGGGCCGACTTCTTCGGTTGGCCTGACGACGAACGATTGTTTGCTGACTCATGACTGGTGTCGGACACAGTTGTTGTCCCGCGCGCCGCCATCGAATTTGGACTTACGATGACTTGGGACACAGTTCGTGTCAAAGTTGGGACACAATACTTGGCCAGCGGGCCGATTTGGGACACAGTTCTTGGCACACAGCAATAGGTACGCCAGTTTGATTTACCGACGTCGCCAAGCTGGGTTTGTCCAACAGGGTTCATGCCTTCGCCGCGATAGTATCGGTTGATACTATCGCTCTATGCGACCACCGTTTGAAATCACGCCGCTTTGCGTCCGGCTGCTGACCGACATCGAGCGACTGTTAGGGCGTTACGAGGGGCTGCATCAGCCACGGCCAGCTCCGCTGCTGCGGAAGTCGCTGCGGGTAAAGACGGTGCAAGGGCCGGTGAATCCAGTACCCGTTGCCTACACCAGCGGGTTTGGAACCTCGAAAAAGCAACTAAAGGTCAGCGCCACGTTTAAGGTGAATGACGGCTGGGGATTCCAAGGTTCAACTCAGGTTCGTGCGATTGTCACGGACGGCTATGATATTCCACAAACGATGTCAACATGGTCTGCTGGCGATTCAAGCAGCGATACGCTGACGATTACAAGCGTTCTTGCTTCGAAGAGTTTCGCGAACGGGGCGCGTTACTATCCGACTTTCCAACTCTCGTGGGAAATCAACACCGGCGGCGCGGTGTGGATCAGCATCGGGGCGACAACGAATCCACTTTACCTCACTTGGAAAAACCCGGCGAACGCACCGTTCTACAGGACCGTCGTGCATATTGGGTCCACCAACATCGAGTCTCAATTGCCTGTAGCGATTCAAACGCCAAATAACGTAGTGGGTGCGGTCTTCAACGAGTTCGCAGATAACCGTGTGTATAAAATCGATACCACAACTGCGCTTCGATACAAGCACGTCACTGCGGACCCGAATATGACAACTGCGGAGTTGTTGCAAGATGAATATGGACAATGCAAAGGTTGGTCAGATTTCTTTAACGACACATTGCTTGCGCAAGGGGCAGCAAGTGGAAACAATAAGTCCGAAATAGTCGCAAAAGGAATTACGGTAACGGGATTTATCGTAAATAACTATGACTTTAAGGCTGCAAAAATCTTTGCCGAACTGTCGGCGAGCGACCAGACATACTGGCAATGGAAACTAGATGACAACGTCCGCACAACGGTCTCGATGGACTGGCAGAGCGGAGATGTCGCGAATGAGCCAACAACTCAATTTCGAAATCATTGGGTCGTAGTTGTCAACGGCCATATTTACGACCCGTCGTACGGTAAAGACTTTAATTCACTTGCTGAATGGGAAGCTGCGGCTGTAGCGGGCGTTTGGAAGGGAGATGAAGGATCTCCATACATCCACAAGCGAGTTTCTGGCGAGACGCTAACGCGATGGGCATTGTTCTAGTCGTGAAAGTCTCGATCATGCGTCTCAAGTTTGAAACGTATTTCAACTGCGGTGCAACCGCCACATTGATCGTGTTACTCGCAGTTTCGCTTGTAGTTGTCATCTGCGCGCGTGACCCGGACCACGCAAAGGTAAATTTGACGTCACTTCATCTGTCTGCAAACGGTGAAGTTGCATTTGAAACAGGATTGATTGAATTGGAGCGGGCCGTTCCCGGAGTAACGACTGTCGTGGTTGAGTCGAGCCTAGTTGAAGTGCGGTCGAAAGTGTTGTTAGATGAATTCCCGAACTATCGCTTTGTGTCGTTTCAGACATTCGAGAAACAGTCGCGGTGGGCTTCATTATGGAAGCCAGTTGGATTTGTAGCCCGCTCTAACGAATGCTGGGCCATCGATGAGTCGAGAGGCCAGTGTTGGCGGATTAGCCTGACGGATGCGTTCAGCGGATTTGGGACGTTTCTGAAAGACGCAGGTGCTTCGATTCAGTCGATTGAAGATGCCGCACGAATCGGGTCGCTTATCGAGGTTCTGTTCCCCGAGAAGTTTTCTCGAGGAGAGATTCAGGAGGTGTCATCGAAGTGTTGGCGACTCGCTCACAATAAAGAAGCAGATTGGGAAACATATTTCGAGGTG
This sequence comes from Planctomycetota bacterium, assembly GCA_016872645.1. GTDB lineage: Bacteria > Planctomycetota > Planctomycetia > Planctomycetales > Planctomycetaceae > SXKJ01. The sequence continues at coordinate 2,973 of VGZH01000082.1, forward strand.
ACATTGGATGAAAATAAGCAGATCGTTTCAGGGCGAATGCAGAGCAATCAAAAGCGGTAGGCCAATTGTGTCTCAAATGACACGAATTGTGTCCCAAACCATGACCACGCGCTACACGTCTAGGTCTTTGACGTCGAGCGCATGTTTTTCGATGAATTCGCGGCGGGGTTCGACGGCGTCGCCCATGAGGACTCGGAACATTTCATCCGCAGCCGCCGCGTCTTCCATTGTGACTTTCAGCAGCGTACGCGTCTCAATATTCATCGTTGTGGCCCAGAGTTCTTCGGCGTCCATTTCTCCGAGGCCCTTGAAGCGGGTGATCTTCTTGCCCTTCTCGCCGAGCTTGCGGAGCGAGTGGATCAGTTCGCGGATACTCGTGAGCTTGATGCCGCCAGCGGGGTTGTCGATGTGGAAGGGGTAGTATGGCTCGCCGTTGCGGTTGCCAGCGGGAAGCAAGTCCTTCATCGCGAGGTTGAAGGTTTTTAGTTCCTTTAACGTTTCGTTGATGGAGCGGACTTCGTGGAGATCGACGATTTGGAGGTGGCCGTCTTTGATGGCTTTGAGGTTGTGTTGGCTGTCGGTGTCAATTGATGACTGCGCGGGGACGTTGGAGGCCTGCCCCACAGCGGCTTCGGCGGCGGCGATCGTGAACTCTTCGCCGCGGCGGAGTTCTTCGCTGGCGAGAAACTTGTCGAGGTCTTCTTTGAGGAAGAACCAATGCTGGTCTTTGCCAACGAAGACCCGGAACCGCGGCAGGCTGCCATCGGATGATAAGTGGTGTGTGGCGACGTGACGCAGATCGATTCCTCGCCGTTCCATTGTTTCGAGCGGGTCGGCCAGGCGGCGGATCAGCGCGACGAGTTTCTTTAACGACTCCCCTTCAATGCGGATGCCGTCTTCCAGGACAACAACGCTCTCGTTCAGGCCAATCTCGATCAGCTCGCCCATCATCTGTTCGTTGGATTGGACGTAACGGATTTTGTTGCGTTGCTCGACTTTGAACAGCGGCGGCTGAGCGATGTAGATGCAGTTGTTCTCCACGAGCTTGCGGAGGTGCCGGAAGATGAACGTCAGCAGCAGCGTGCGGATGTGGCTGCCGTCGACGTCGGCATCGGTCATCAGAATGAGCTTGCCGTAGCGGCGCTTCTCGACGTCTTCGAGTTCCGCACCGGGAGGGACGCCGACCGCTTTGAAGATATTCGCGATCTCGGCGTTGTCGAGCACTTTAGTGAGCACGGCCTTCTCGACGTTCAAGATTTTTCCGCGCAGCGGGAGGATCGCTTGCGTGTTCGAGTCGCGGCCGGTGTCGGCGGAACCGCCAGCCGAATCACCTTCCACGAGGTACAACTCGCTGAGGTTGAGGTCTCGGCTACGGCAATCACGGAGCTTGTCGGGCAGGCCGCCGGTGGTGAGGCCGCCCTTTTTATTGCGGACCAGTTCGCGAGCTTTGCGTGCGGCCTCGCGAGCTTCGGCGGCGATCATTCCTTTCATCAGGATCGTCTTCGCAGTTTGCGGGTTCTCTTCAAGAAAGCGACTGAGTCCGTCACCGATCATCGATGAAACGGCTCCTTCAACTTCGCTATTGCCGAGTTTGACTTTCGTCTGCGCTTCGAACTGCGGATCGGGCACCAAGACTGCGACAACCGCGGTAAGGCCTTCGCGGAAGTCGTCGCCGGTCGGGGTGAAGTCTTTGAAAATGTTGTTCTTCTTGCCGTAGGTGTTGAGCGCGCGCGTCAGGCCGGTCTTGAAGCCCGTGAGGTGTGTGCCGCCGTCCGGATTGTAGATGTTGTTCGCGTAGCAGCGGACGATGTCAGATGAGCTGTCGTTGTATTGCAGCGCAATCTCGATCCCGAGAATCTGTTTGACGCCGTCCGCTGTCACGTGTTCGTGCTCTCCCTTCACGTGGATGACCTCGGCATGTAGCGAGTTGTCAGTGCGGTTGAGAAACTTGACGAACTCCAGCAGGCCATCCTTGTAACAGAACTCATCGGTCTGATTCGTTCGTTCGTCGAGGATGCGAATCGAGACTCCGGCATTGAGAAATGCCAACTCTTGCAGCCGCTTGTGCAGCACGTCGTAAACGAATTTCGTCTCGGGAAAGATCTGGGGGTCTGGCGAAAACGTCACCTTCGTGCCCGTGGAGTCGCTCTTGCCGATCTTCTGCACGTCGTGAATAACGTCGCCCCGAGCGAACTCCATCGTCCAGACATGTCCCTCGCGTCGGACTTCGACTTCGAGCCATTCGCTGAGCGCATTGACGGCCGTGATGCCTACTCCATGCAGACCACCGGTTCCGGTTTTGTAGCCACCCGCTCGATTAAACTTGCCTCCGGCATGAATCTTTGTGAAGACGATTTCGAGCGCCGACTTTCCCCCTTGCTCAGCCATTCGTCCGACGGGAATTCCTCGGCCATCATCAATAACGGTCACACTTCCGTCGGCGTTGATCTTTACGGAAACCGCCGTCGCGAATTTATTGACCGCTTCGTCGATGCTGTTATCAACGACCTCGTAAACCAAGTGATGCAGGCCGCGGCTCGTTGTGTCGCCGATGTACATTGCTGGTCGATGGCGAATACCTTCGATCCCCTCGAGCGCCTGAATCTGCGTTTCGTCGTAAGTGTCTGGAGTTGGCTGGTTGTCTTGGTCGCTCATGCTTCTTCATTCCGTGGACCGATTTCCAAACCGGCCAAGTTGTGAGTGACGGGTCGGAAACCCGTCGTGCCGATCATTTCAGTTCCGTTTTCAGTCGAAATTTGATGTCTTGAATCTTCAGGTGAGAAAACTGCTGCTGAAGTTGTTCCAACAACGTCTGTCTGTGAAACCCGACCAGCTCGTTGAGTAATCCTGAGTTACTGACACCGACATTCAAGACCCCGCGATTCAATTCCAGAACTCGGGATTTACGTCCGATCTCATCCCCGGCCACGGATCGCCACGCTTGTTGCAACTGTTCCGGACCGTGGACTCGCGCGAGTCCTTTCAAAGCGATCAACTCTGAGAGCACTTTGCGAACGTGCAGCGGCTCAGCCGTTTTTTCGGCGGCTGCAGCAAAGCCTCGGAGAGTCCTGTACGGGTCGTGCGGCATCGTCTCAAACAAACAGTGATCTGGGAGTTTCAAGCCCCCAATGCCTACCGATCTCTGGCAAGCGGCATGATGACGTAGGTGTAGCCGTCATCCGTACGGAGAACAGCCGCGCTCTCTCCGTCGGTGAGTTGCAATTTGACGGACATTGATGCCTCTAGGATGCGAAGAAAGTCGGCGATGTAGCGCGGGTCAAAGGTAATTGTGATTGCCGATCCGTTGTAACTGATCGGGATTTCGATCTTCGATTGGCCTATGTCCGCCGCGACGCTCGTGAGACGCAAAATGCCATTCTCAAATGTGAAATCGACACCACGACTTTCCTCGTTTGTCACGATCTGAGCTTGTCGTACGGCTGAATAAAACGGTGAAACAAGCATGTCGATTATCGTTCCACTGGGAGCCGGAATGACATCGCCGTACCTTGGGAACCGTCCATCAACCAACCGGCTGTAAATTGTGCTGCTGCCGACTTTGACTAAAACGCCGTTGGAGTAAACCGCCAAGTAAACATCTTGATCGTTATCGGTGATGCTGCGTTCGATGAGGCTCAGTGCTTTCGCTGGGACGACTGGTTGTGTGGCTCGCGGCTCGATGCTGCCAATCGTGCTGCTTGCTGTACTGACGACCGCCAAGCGACGACTGTCTGTTGCAGCCATCGTCAGTTTGTCGGCCGTGAATTCCATCAGTACCCCACCCAGGGCATACCGCGTGCTCTCCAGTTCGGTCGCAAACACCGTACGCTTGATCATCTCTTTGAACGACGACGCCGGGACGACGTGGTAACTCGTCGCGTCAAACGGCTGCACTGGTGGAAACTCGGCTGGGTCCTCGGAGCTAAGTCTGAACTCACTGTGCCCCGATCGAATCCACAACGCCTTCTCGGTGACTTCCAAGTCCACACCGTCGTCGGTCAGCTCTCGAAGAATGGCGATCAGACGATCTTTTGGCAGCAGCACTTCACCGTCCGAATCGGTCTCGACCCCCGGGATGTCGTACCGAATGCCGACCTCTTGATCGCTCCCCACGAGCGTCGCCTTGCCGCCGCCGACCTGGAGCTTCACGTTCCGCAAAATCTCTTTTGGAGTTCGTGACGGCACTACGCTGCTGACGATTTGAAATGCGGCGGATAAAGTCGGTCGATGGCAATGTAACTTCATGTTTTGCTCACTTGGTGAGGAAGCTGGAGAGCAGCGTGTTGAGCTTCTTCTAAAAGATCTTTAGAGAGCAGTCGTTGTATCAGTAACGGCAATTTTTGTTACTGAAATTGCCGTTCAAAACGGAGCGGAAGGATAGCGAAAAACTTACGTTCTCACAACGAGCCAAAGTCGCTGTCGACAACGTGTGGAGTGGTGGTATTGCGATGTCAATAAAGGGTGATTTCGAGCTGGCCTATCGACGCTTTTGCAGCTTTCTCCGGAGCCCTGATGAGAAGCCAGCGGTTATCAACAACGGGCCAATGGTTTATCGACAATCGCTTTCCAGTCGAGCGATCCGTTGCCGTAAAGCCGGCTCTTTGCCGAGGCGAATTTCCAGCTTTCGGACAGCATGGATCACGGACGAATGCTGCCGGTCGAAGAAAGTTCCAAGTTCCGGATAGGACAGGTGACACAGCTTTCGACACAGCCACATTGCACATTGCCGGGGCAAGACGAGCGACTGTGAACGTCGGGCAGAACGCAAGGCGGTCAGGGTGACTCCGAATTCCTTGGCGACAGCACGGCTGACCTTCAGGGGGGTCATCGACTGCGTGGGGAGTTCCTGCTGCAAGAACTCCTCAACGTCGGCTCTTTTGAGCGGGCGACGCTTCTGAGCAAGCTGAGTGACGACTCCGAGCAATTCTCGAGGAGTGGCTTCCAGTGACTCGGCCAGCAGTGCGAGAGCGTCGCGTAAAATCGATAGCCGACGGTGTTGGCAGAAGAGTCGGAGAAGTTCGGATCGGCTGTCAGGCCCAGGCGGCTTGATGCCGATCACCGTCCCGCCTCGGAAACGACTGACCAACTTGGCGGGAAAAGTCTCCAACTGCCCCGGCAGTTTGGTGCTTGTCACGACGACATCGCTGCCGTGAGCGAGCAAATCGTCGATCACGACTAACAGCTGTCGCTGGGATTCGGGCCGACGCTCGATGGCTTGCAGGTCTTCGCAAACCAGCACCGATACAGATCGGAAACGCTCCTGGAACTCAGGGATTTGCTGATTGCTCGAAGCTTCAGCCAATTCAGCGGCGAACTCCGCAGCGGTGACTAGCAGCGGTGAGACTTGCGAGGAAAGGAGCTCGCGGAAAAACTCCGCCAGCAACGCGGATTTCCCGCTGCCTGCTGGGCCGACGAGGTACAACAAGCGGCCTTTCCCAGCAGCAGTCGGCTTCAGCAAGCGGCGCAGAGCCGAACGCGCTAATCGTTGCTCGGCCAGCAGAATCAACGGTTGAACAGCGGTTGTTTGCGACATGACGGGAACAGTTTACCGAGGTCGTCAAGTTTTCGAGTACAGATCGAGAAAGGACATTCATGGGATACGACGTTTATGGCGTCGGGAATTCGTTGGTGGATATTCAGGCTCGGGTCGATGACCGGTTCTTGGAGCGGATTGGCTTCACCAAGGGGATCATGACGCTAGTCGATGAGGCGGCTCAACGGCGCGTGCTTGCCCTGCTCGCTGACCAGCGGACGAATCGCTGCGCGGGTGGCTCGGCCGCGAACACGATCATGGGCGTCGTCGATTTCGGAGGGCAGGGGGCCTACGCCGGCAAGACGGGCCGCGACGAGATCGGCGAATTCTTCCTCTCCGACATGCGGCAGCGGGGTGTCCACATCGAAGTCCCGCCAACAACCGGGCAGTCAGGGACGTGCGTGGTGCTGATCACCGAGGATGCGCAGCGGACGATGCTGACGAATCTCGGCGTGTCGGCAACGCTTGGCCCCGACGACATCAGCGAAGCGGACGTTCGACAGGCGAAGTACGTCTACATTGAAGGCTACCTCTTCACGAACGAAGGCCCGCGAGCCGCGGCGCTCAAGGCGATTCAGTTCGCCAGGCAGAACGGCGTGAAGGTTGCGTTCACGGTTTCGGATCCGTTTTTGATCGGCCTGTTTCGCGACCGCTTCTGGCAGCTCATTGAAGAGGACGTCGACCTGCTGTTCTGCAACGAAGAGGAGGCTCGCGCGCTGACCGGCAAGCAGGACTCGATCGAGTGTGCTCGGATCATCCACCAGCATTGCGAGAACGTTGCACTCACGTTGGGCAAGAACGGCAGTCTGGTGATGCACCAGGGGGAGGTCATCCCGATCGAAGGGGTCCCGACGGTCGCGATCGACACAACCGGTGCCGGCGACATGTACGCGGCCGGAATTCTCTATGGAATCACGAACGGCCTGAGCTGGAAACAAGCCGGTCGCCTCGCCTCGCACGCGGCGGCCCGGATCGTCAGCCAGCTCGGAGCACGCTTGCAGCAGCGGTTCACTCGCGATGAGATCGCCGCGTTGTTGAGGTAACCAAAAGGGGATCACGATGAAGATTCGAATTCAATGTGTCGCGTGGTTGGCAGTCTTGTTGAATGCGGTTGCAATTAACGCAGACGAAGAGGGCTTCGCGCTGCTCTTCAACGGCAAAGATCTCTCAGGGTGGGTGCCGGTCAACGTCGCACCGAACACGTTCACGGCGAAAGACGGGATGATTGTCAGCACTGGCAAGCCGACCGGTGTCCTGCGGACCTCAAAGCAGTACGAGAACTTCATTCTCGAACTGGAATGGCGGCACATGCAGCCGAAGGGGAACGCCGGCGTGTTCGTCTGGAGTCACCCACTGACCGCACAGGGGACGCCGTTCGCGAAGAGTATTGAGGTTCAGGTTCTTGATGGGCGTGAGACTGCAAACTACACGAGTCACGGCGATGTCTTCTCGATTCACGGCGCGCGGATGAAACCAGATCGCCCGCATCCTGCTGGTGCCGAGCGTTGCTTGCCGAGCGAGAAGCGCAGCAAGCCGTCCCCCGAATGGAATCAATACCGCGTCGAATGCCGCGACGGAGTCCTGAAATTGGCGGTCAACGGCAAGGTGGTTTCGGGGGGCAGCGAGTGCCGGCCACGAAAGGGCTACATCTGCCTCGAATCGGAAGGTTCGGAGTGTCACTTCCGCAATTTGAAGATCAAAGAGCTGCCATCATCGAACCCGCCAGCCGACGAAGTGCAGCCGGTCATCGACGGATTTCGCTCGCTCTACTCGGGGCTGGATCTCGCCAATTGGGTCAACGATCCGGGTCATGCCGGTCACTGGCAGCCACAGGATTGGATTCTCAACTACGACGGCAAGAGCGAAGCGAAAGGAACTGGCCCCGCCGACGCCGGACATCTCTGGACGGAAAAGGAATTTGGCGACTTCGAGTTGATCTGCGACTGGAAATGGACCGGCAAGACAAAGTCGACCAAGCGGCCAGTCATTCAACCCAATGGCGACGAAGGCCCCGAAGAAGAAGAGTTCGCCGATGCCGGAGACAGCGGCATCTATCTACGCGGTAATGACAAGTCGCAGATCAACATATGGTGTCGCCCCTGCGGCAGCGGTGAGATTCGGGGATATCGGCTGGATAAGTCGATGCCCGCTGAGGTCCGCACCGGCTGCATTCCAAGGAAGCGGGCAGACAAACCAATCGGCCAATGGAACCGCTTCCACATCACAATGAAAGGGGACCGCACGACGGTCGTGCTCAACGACGAAACGGTCATCGACAATGTTCAACTTCCTGGGATTCCGGCTCGGGGCCGCATCGCGTTGCAGCATCACGGTGATCCCATTCAGTTTGCCAGCATTTTGATTCGTGAATTGAAGTAGTGAAACTCATGGTCTCGCGCATTTATCTCGACCACAACGCAACGACACGGCCTTGGCCGGAAGTCATCGAGACTGTCGCGCATCACTTGCAGCACAGCTATGCGAATCCCGGCAGCCGACATGCTGAGGGCCGGCAGGCCCGCAAGGTTTTGGAATCCTCGCGCGAGACGATCGCGTCCATCCTGGGTGCTCAGCCGGACGAAGTCATCTTCACCAGCGGCGGGACCGAAGCGTCGAACCTTGCGCTGTTCGGAGCCGCGATGTCGATGGCACCCGGCACGATCGCGCTGACGGCCGGCGAGCATCCTGCGACGATGGAAGCCTGTCGATCATTGAAGCCGCACGGCTGGAAGCTGACGGTCTTGCCCGTCGATCGAGAGGGACGCTTGCGTCCATTGAAAGACAGTGAGCCATCAACGCTTTGGACAGACGACATCAAACTCGCAACGGTGATTCTGGCGCACAACGAGACGGGCGTGATTCAAGACTTGGGACCGCTGGCGACGACCTGCCGAGAGCGTGGCGTGTTCTGTCACATCGACGCCGTGCAAGCCGTTGGAAAGATCGAAGTCGATTTCGCAGAACTCGGTTCGACGTCGCTGGCCTTCGGCGCTCACAAGTTTCATGGGCCGCGCGGCATCGGCGGCCTGTTGCTGAAAAAGGGTGTGACACTCGCGCCGTTCGAGTTCGGCGGTCATCAAGAATCGGGTCGTCGTCCCGGAACCGAGATGGTCGCGCTCGCGGCCGGCATGGCCAAGGCGCTCGAACTGTGGCATCGCGAGCGAGACGAACGGACGACGCGGCTCAAAGAACTTCGCGATCGACTGGAAACAGGTTTACTTGTTCGCTGTCGGTGGGCCGTCGTAAACGGATCGCGCGAACAGCGTTTGCCGAACACACTTAACATCGCGTTTCCGGGACTCGACGGCGAAGCGATTCTCGTCAGCTTGGATCTCGAGGGGATCGCCTGCTCACTGGGCAGCACCTGCGCCAGCGGTTCCGCGGAACCTGCCCCGGCGCTGGTGGCGATGGGGGCTCCGCCGGAGGTCTATAAGGCCTCGGTTCGGTTCACGGTTGGCTTGGAAAATACACTCGCTGAAATGGACGAAGCGGCTGAACGTATCGGCCGAGTGATTGCTCGGCTACGTTAGTTGCCGATGTCCGCACCACCCCCAACCGCTGTCGTCACGTCGCCATCTCGAATCGAGTATCGCTTTCTGGTCGCGCTGCTGTTGCTCGCCGCGTTGCTGCGGTTGGGAGTGATCTGCTGGAAGCCGGAGTCACTAGCCGAGGACCGCGACTTGTATTGGGGCATCGCGAGACACCTGGCGGCCGGTGATGGGTTTGTTCATCCAGATCTCGGACATCCCACCGCTTATCGACCGCCGCTGTACCCGTTGCTGTTGGCCGGTGTGATCGTAGTGGGAGGCGGAATCAAGCTGCTTGCCGTTTTTCAAATTGGCTTGAGTGTTGCGACCGTGTGGCTGACGTGGCGGCTGGGTCGCAAACTCGGCTTGAAGTCCAATGCGCTATTGGCGGCGGCATTAGTCGCGGTCAATCCGTTGCTGATTCAAGCGACGGCGCTGGCGATGACGGAAACGCTTTGTGCATTTCTGTTGGTCGTTGTGCTGTTGAGTGTGCCTGAGATCGGAACAGCAAAGCGTCGTTGGTCGCTTGGAGTCTTGATTGGGTTGGCGGTGTTGTGTCGGCCGACGGTTTGGGCGGCCGTCACGCTGATGAGTGCCGTGATCGCCGCTTGTTGTTTTGGGATGAAATCGACTGACAAGCGCTGGCGAATGGCCGAAGTCGCGCGCTCGTCGCTGCCGATCCTCGTGGCACTGGGCCTCACGATTGCCCCGTGGGTGATTCGGAACTGGTTGGTCTTCGGCACTCCGATCGTGACGACGACTCACGGCGGATACACGCTGTTGCTAGGGAACAACGACGAGGCGTATCGTGAAGAGATCGCTCAACCTTCCGCCGGCCAGTGGGATTCGCGAGCTTGGCAGGAATCGCTGGAAGAGGATCTTCGGCGCGCGGGAATCGCGAGAAGAGATGAAGTCGCACGCGATCGATGGATGCAGATGTTGGCAGGAAACTGGATCACACAGCATCCGCGCGAGTTCGCCGAGTCCTGCTGGCTGAGACAAAAGCGATTTTGGAATGTTTTTCCCAGCGGTGCGGATGCCGGTTCAATGCCGAGCGTGATTCGGTGGGGCATCGCGGCGTTCTTTCTCGTCGAGTTGCTGACGGCAGCGGTCGGATGGTGGTGGTCGCGGCGCGATGAGTTTCTCCCGTGGTTGCCGGCTGTGCTGCTGGTCGTCAGCTTCGCGGCGTTGCATCTCGTCTATTGGAGCAACCTGAGAATGCGTGCTCCGGTCGAGCCGATGTTGGCGCTGCTAGCGGCACGCGGCTTCGTGTCAGCCAGAAAAGCGTAGACCCGACTCCGGTGTCACTCGCCTCACGAGGGGTTACGGCAATTCGAACTTGGTGGCAGTCGCATGGCGGCGCAGGCACCGCACACTCAACTGCTGGCGCTGCGATAGCTCTTCAGCGACCAACGGAAAACCAAGCGAGCGACGATCAATCCAACGACCGAAGAGCCCAACGCGATCACAGGGAACTCCCAGCTCTTAAAGGGCTTCACGAGCACTTCGGCCGGTACCGTCACGACCAACAAGATCGGCAGCAGGTACGAAAAAGTGAATTGGAGGATCTCACCCAGTTCCCAGGCAGTGGGGTTTACGCCGTTGTAGATGCTGCGGGGATAGCGGGCGAAGATCGTGATGTAGAACCAGAAGTCGTACAGCCCTTGGTTGCGACCCAACCATATGCTGGTGCTCGCGAGTACGATCATCAGGCTGTAGAAAAAAGTCGCGCCGACACCGACGTACAGCAAATACAGCCCGACCTGCCACGCTGCGATTGGTTGACCCAGGCCGACCAGCGCATAGCTCAGCAGCGCCAGCGCCAGAAGAATCTGGTTGAACATCGCCAGGTCCATCTTTTCAAACGAGATCAGGAACTGCGTGTCGATCGGCTTGAGCAGCGCGAAGTCGAGGTTGCCGGAACGAATTAGCTCAGTGAAGTTCGCCGCGTTGGGCATGAAGAACGCCTCGACCAGTGCGTTGATCAGCATCCCGGTCGCCATGAATGCAAAGTATTCGGGCCGCGACCAGTCGCCGATGGATTTGACGTTGCGATAGATGATCTCGAACAGCGTCAGTTGCGCGGCGAACCAGAACGCTCGGGTCAGGATCGTGATGACGAAGTTGCTTCGAAACGTCAGCTCGCGAATGAGCGCGTTACGGACGAACATCAGCCAGACACGGACGTAGTATCGCATGAAACGATGGCCCGTCAGAGCAGTTCGACGCCGCGTTGTCCGGCGACGACCTCGCCGATGATCCACGAGGCGAACGGGAACGAGGCGAGCCGTTCACGCACGGCGGCGACCGCTTCCGGCGCGACGATCAGCGTGAAGCCGATGCCCATGTTGAAGACGTGAAACATCTCGGATCGCTCGACATTGCCGAGCCGTTGCAGCCAGTCGAACAGCGGCAGGCGTTGCCAGGCTGACATGTCGATTCGCACCCGGACACTTTCAGGCAGAATGCGTTCGATGTTTTCTTCTAATCCGCCGCCGGTGATGTGACACAGCCCGTGAATTGAACCGGCCGGGGCGGACTTCAACACATCGTGAACCGGTTTGACGTAGATGCGCGTCGGCGCGAGCAACGCATCACCGACGGTTTGTCCTAAGTCGGCGACGTGCGATTCAACGCTCAGTCGAGCATGTTCGAAGACCACCTTGCGAACGAGGCTATAACCGTTCGAGTGAAAGCCGGTCGACGCGAGTCCGATCACGACATCGCCAGGGCGCACCGCTTTGCCGTCGATCAGCTTCGGCCGATCGACGACACCGACGCTGAAGCCCGCCATGTCGAAGTCGCCGGCGGCGTACATGTCCGGCATGATCGCCGTCTCGCCCCCCAGCAACGCCGATTGACCTTCGACGCAGCCGGCGGAAACTCCGGCCACCAGCGTCGCGATCAAGTCCGGGTCATCTTTGCCCAGCGCAAGATAATCGAGAAAGAACAGCGGCTCAGCCCCGACGCAAAGCACATCGTTGACGCACATCGCCACGAGGTCGATACCGACCGTATCAAACTTACGGGCGTGAATCGCGACTTTCAGTTTCGTGCCGACGCCGTCGGTCCCCGATGCGAGCACCGGGTCGGAGTAGCGCCCGGCATCGAGTCGCAGCAGACCAGCGAAGCCGTCGGCTAATTCGATGACGCGCGGCGTGTGCGTCCGCTTCATCAGTGCGGGCAGCCGCTCCATCGCCTGGTTGTATAAGCCGAGATCGACTCCGGCAGATTGATAGGTGAACGAGGTCATGCGCTGAAGGTCGCTGAAGGTTTTCTAAAGGAAGCGTTCGCGGACGGAATGTAGCGAGCCGCTGCGCCGCGCGACAGGATGGTCTTGTGGTGCAAGTTGCTTCTGCGACAAGGGACCATGTCGGCTCGAAACTCTGCCCCAGAAAGAATGAAACAGCCCGGTGACCAATCGGTCACCGGGCTGCGAATTTGTTCTGGAGAAATCGTCGGCGGTTAGGGGATCGAGGCGATCAGCGTGTTGAAGCTGGTGTCCGAAAAGATCGCCGAAAAATCGCCGCTGAATTCACCAGTACTCAAGGTGTTCGTCCCGGCGCCGCCATCCAGAGAGTCCCCGGCGATGTGCCCTTGGCCGGCCAGAATGTCGTTGCCGTCCTGGCCTCGCAACACATCGTCGCCATTACCGCCGAGGAGGGAATCCTGCCCCGCTCCGCCCAGGATGCAATCGTTCCCGTCTCCGCCGTTGAGCGTGTCTTTGCCGGCACCACCGCGAATGGCATCATTGCCATTTCCTCCCAGCACGGAATTGAGATTGGAGGCGGTATCGAAGCTGGAGCTATTGGCGCTGGACGAACCCGTGTCGATGACATCGTGTCCATCGCCGCCGTCGATCGTGTCGTTGCCCGCTTCACCGAACAGGAAGTCATTACCCCCTTGACCGAGAATGCTATCGTTGCCATCACCGCCATGGATGATGTCATCTGCGTCGGCCAACGCCGAAGAGGGGGCTGTGCCAACGGTCGTCCCGCCAGCACCACCATCGAGCTTGTCGTTTCCGGCCCCGCCTCGGATCGTGTCCTTGCCGCTACTGCCACCGTTGATTGTGTCGTCGCCGACACCACCATCGAGGGAGTCATCTCCCGCGCGGCCGTCGATCGTGTCGGTACCGTCGCCGCCAACGATGTTGTCGCTGCCGCTACCGCCGGTCAGTACGTCATTTCCCAAGCCACCGATCAAAGTGATGTTGCCAGTCACGGCCGCCGCATTGATCACGTCGTTGCCGCTGTTGCCATCGACCGTCTTGATGGGTGTTGCCCCTGACAATGTCACGGTGTCGACCGCGGTTCCGCCCAGCAACTTTTCGACATCCGATGCGATGTTGATGGTTCGTGATGAGCTGTTGTCCTTATAGGTGACGGTCAGAGCATTGGAAGTCCAGGTCGCGGCCGCGTTACGCCCCTGCACCGAGTCGGTGTCAGCCGCGCTTCCCACGAGCGTGTTGATGTTGTTGAAACCGTTCGGAGAAAGCGAAGTTGATGTCCCTTTGAAGCCGTCGCTCGTTCCCAGCGCGGTCAACACGATTGCCTGGGCAAGTGACGTCGCCGCGAAATTCAGCGTGTCGGTCCCAGCACCGCCGTCGACCGTGCCGCTGATTGACGGACTGGCCCCGGAGAACATGAAGCTGTCTGGCCCGCTACCGCCCCGCAGATTCTCGACGCTTGTGAAGGCGACGGAACCTAAGGCACCACTGTTGGCACCGCTGATCGTGAACATATCGCCGACAGAGTTAGGCGTCGCCAGCGTATCGCTGCCCGAGCCACCGTTCGCCGAGGTGACCGTCAAACCATTCAGAGTGAAGAGGTCGACTCCAGTGCCACCCAACAGAACCTCGAAGCTGGACAGGTTGATCGTGCGGATCGACGTGTAGTTGATGGTTGCGTTGCTGGAAGTCCACATCGAGTCAGCATCCCGTCCGCGCACCGAGTCGCTTTCGCCGCTGCCAACCAAGGAGTCGATGTTCGTGAAGCTGGCGAGCGTCGCTCCCGCGTTGCCCGTGAATCCGTCTGTGGTACCCAAGCCGGTCAGTGCGATCGCCTGCGAGCTGGTCATGCCAGTGAATCGCAAGGCATCGCTACCCCCTGCGCCGTTGATCGTGCCGGTAATCTGGCCTCCGTCTTGGAACTCGAACGAGTCGTTCTTCGTGCCACCGAGCAGGTTCTCAAACCCGGAGAATCCAATCGATCCAGCCGTGCCGCTGTTGGTGCCCGTGATGAGGAAGGTCGTCGACGCATTCGGTGCTCCGACCAGCGTGTCGATCGCGGAGCTGCCGATGACTTGTTCGATGCTGATCAAATTGCTGATGCTGACTGTCTGACCGCCCGTCTTGCCCGACAGGTCGAATTTGTCGTCACCGCCGGCCCCGCCGTCGATGGTGCCGTTGACGTTGCTGTCCCCAAGCACAATGAACTGATCGTCGCCGCCGTTGCCGAAGAGGTTTATCGTCTGCGAGTTACCCAAAACGCGGAAGGTGTCATTTTCATCTCCGCCGTTCAAAGTCTCGAACGAGCGGAAATTGAGGTAGTCCTGGTTATCGATGTGGAGCGCACCATCGACGATCAAACCCGGAGAGCTGTAAAAATTATTGCCATCAATTTTCCAGGCGGCGGTGGAGTTGGTGATGCCATTGAGCGTGTCATTGGCATTCCCGCCAATCAGCGTGTCGATGTTTTGGAAGTCGGTCACGATGTTGGAGTTGTTTGAGGACAGAGCTACTGAACCGCGATAACCGCTGGTCTGGTTTTCGAGGATCTTTACGTTGAGCGCGGTGGTGTAGAACTCGAAGCTCAGCGTGTCTTTGTCGTCACCGCCGTCGATGCTGCCCGTCAGCGTGGACGCGGTCGAGAACCTGAACGAGTCTTTGCCCGTGACGGCACCGTTACCACCACGCAAAGTGCCGGTGCGATTTCCGGTGATCGTAAACTGGTCGATCCCGGTCCCCCCCACCATCGTGTCGAAGTTGGAGAACGTCAGTTGAGCCGTCTTCGCGAAGTACGTCTGAGTGGCTCCGATCGTCCATGTCGCCACCGTATTGGCCACCACATCCAGCCCGACGATCTGGTCCGTGAGTGCAGACGCACTGCCGATGATCGTGTTGATGTTATTAAAGCCGGCCAGTCCGATTGAACCCGCGGCTTCCGTGCCTCGGAAACCGTCCACCGTTCCGGTATCCGCCAGAGTCACGCTGCGAGCGGTTGTCATCGCACCATAGTTCAGAGTGTCTATTCCCGTGGCGCCGTTGATGGCTCCTGACAGTCTGGCGCTGTCGTTCGCGAACACAAACGCATCGTTGCCCGCGGCTCCGGTCAGGTTCTCGAAGGAGACGAATCGTTGAGTCGCTCCACTGACCGTGGTCGTGCCAGTATTCTCGCCGTCGATGTTGAACGTCGTACCGGTCGCCAATCCAACCAGCGTGTCGTTGCCGCCTCCGCCGTTCAGCGTTTCGATGCCGGCGTAGCGACTCAAATCCACGGTGTCGGCCAGGTTGCTCAGGTTGACGGTGTCAATGTTGGCACCACCTACCAGCGAGCCGTTCAGGATGGCTCCATCCGCGAAGTTGAACACGTCGTTGCCGGCACCTCCGTTGAGATTCGCGTTCTGTGTGCCGCTGATGCTGTAGGTGTCGGCTCCGCTTCCGCCATTCAGGTTTTCGATCTTGGAAAAAGTCAGCGTCCGACCGCTCACGGTCTCGGCATAAGTGCCGGTGGCCGCGACCGTCCAATTCGCATCGACATTCCGTCCCACCAACGTGTCCGCTCCGTTGCCGCCGATGACCGTTTCGATCCCCAAGAAGGTGGAGGGCGTCACGGTACTGACGACAAAGTTGATCGACGGCGTGATCGTCCCATCATACCCCGTGACCGACGTGATGCCGTTGAGGGTGATGGTTTGTGGCAAACCGGCCGATGTGACGCTGATCGTGTCGTTGCCCGCGCGGCCATCGACTTTGCCGTTCAACACGGCACCGTTGTTGAACAGGAAGACGTCATCCCCGGTGCCCCCCACGAGATTGAAGGTCTGAGATCCGAAGATCGAGAACGTGTTACCGTTGTTCCCCGCATTGAGCGATTCAAACGAGGTGAAGTCGAGAGACCGGCCGTTGGACAGAACGGTGTACCGATTCGGCGGCGTGACATTCAGCGTCCACTGTGATCCGACATTCAATCCGTTGAGTGCATCCGTGCCGGCCGTCGAGCCAACCACCGCATTGATCCCGGTGAAGGTCAGTCCGGAAACTGTTTCCGTTCCGCCGAAGCCGTCGATCGGATCCGCGTTCAGCACAACGTTCCGAGCCGTTGAGAAGGCGGACCAGTTCAACGTGTCCGGTCCTGCTCCGCCGCCAATCGATGCGAATGCGGAAGTCGTTGCGATCAGGAATGTGTCCGCGTTGTTCCCGCCATTGAGCGCCTCAAAACTGGAGAACGTCACCGTTCCGTTGATGTTCCCCGTCGTCCCAGCACCCAGATTCCAAGTATTGATTTGATTCGCCCCAGTGAGCGAGTCATTCAATTGTGTACCACCGATGACCGTCTCAATTCCCTGGACCGAGCCGATATTCGTAGAGGCTCCACCCAGCACAACGCTCACGGTTGTGGTGTAGGCCGCGTAACTCAGGGTATCCGTACCTGGGCTGCCACCACCGTTGACGACGCCGGTGACCCCCACGCCATCCGACAGCAAGAACGAGTCGTTACCCGTGCCGCCCGTGAGGTTCTCAAAGCCCGTGAAGACCGGGCTGGCCGCCGCGCTGGTGAAGTTGCCCGTGTTAGTCGCCGTGATGAACCAGTTCGTGCTGTTATTCCTCCCGGTCAACGTATCGGAACCGGTACTGCCGACGAAGGATTCGATGCTGCTGTAGCCGTTGATCAAGCCACCGTTGATCAAGCTGGCCGAGGAGTTCAACAGGTTCACGCTTACCGGCCCGGCGATCCCTGAGTAATCCAGAGAGTCCGCCCCGTTACCACCGTTGACCGTACCGCTGACCGATCCACCCGCGAATGCGAACCTGTCGTTGTTCGTGCTGCCGACCAGGTTTTCCATATTCTGGTAGTTGATCACCCCGGTGATGTTGCCGGCATTCGGCCCGGTAACGTTCCAGGTGTTGCTTAAGTTCGGGCCGGTCAATGTGTCCGCGCCCGTTCCGCCAGCGAGCGTCTCGATGGCCGAGAACGCGAATGTGCCGTTGACCGATCCGGTCCCCGCCGCAGTGACGCTCCAAGCATTCGTGACGTTCGCGCCGGTCAGCGTGTCGCTGCCACTTCCGCTTCCGATCAGAGCATCAATTCCGGTGAATCCACCCGTGAAGCTGGCGGTGGAGTTCTGCAAATTGACCGAGATCGGTCCAGTCGCGGCTGAGTAATCCAACGTGTCGCTGCCCGTGCCACCGGCCACTATTCCGGTCACCGAGCCACCGGCGGCAAACACAAACGCATCGGTGTTGGCGTTTCCGGTGAGGTTCTCCATGCCCGTGAACGCGATCAGTCCCGCGAGATTGCCCGCGTTCGCCCCCGTCACGTTCCAGGTATTGGCCGTATTGGGGCCACTCACGGTATCCGTTCCACTACCGCCGTTGAGAGTTTCAAAAGCGGAGAACGCGACCGGGCTGATGACGCTGCTATTCGTCAAGGTGCCGGCACCGACTCCGGTCGCCGCCCAAGCGTTCGTGAGATCGTGGCCCGTGAGCGAATCGGTGCCCGCACTGCTGCCGACGAACGTTTCGATGCTTGAGAATCCTCCTGCAAGGCCCCCATTGATGCGGCTGGCCGCTCCGGTCTGCAGATTGACGCTGACCGCCGTGTTGGAACCGGCATAGCTCAGCGTGTCATTGCCACCTTGACCGTCGATGGTCCCGGCGACGCCGAACACTCCCACGGCGAACGAGAACGTATCGGCCGCCGCGCCGCCACGCAGGGTCTCGAACGAACTGAACGTAGACAACGTATTGAGCGTGCCGCCATCGATTGCATTGATGGCAAACGTGTTGCTCGACGCGGCCCCGACCAGCAGATCGCTGCCACCACTGCCGTTGAGCGTCGTGGCTCCAATCGTGCTGTCGAATCCGTTGACGTGCAACGTATCGTTGGCTGTACCCGAAGCACCGTCTGTATTGACCGTGATCGTTCCGCCCGTCGGCGTCTGGAAGTTCACGGTCAAAGCCGTACCGCTCGTGCTGAGCTGACTGATACCGTTGTTGCCACCGATGTCCGCGAGCGTGACGTCGTCGACTGAGTTGGAATAGGTGAATGACCGCGTCGTCGGAACGAGGCTGTCAGTAATCGGAGACTCCATCTGGATGTAATTGATGACTCGCCCGCCGCTGCCGTCATTGGTGGTGATGCTGCCGCGATCCGCCTGCGAGAACACATGATCGACCGAAGTAATCGAGGGACCATTCACCAGTTGAATCGTGTCGGTCCCGGCCCCTGTGGCCAGGATGACTCCAATGCCCGTCGGGATCGGAGTGCCGTTGCTGTAGTCAAACGTGATCGCGTTGTTGTTGGCGTTGCCGCGCACCAGCAGGCCATTCGTCAAGGCCGCCAGCGTGAAGGACTCCAAGAAACTCGGTTGCGCACCGACCGCCCCGGTGAAGTTGGCGGAATTGTGGAATTCGACCAGGTCATCCGCCGTGCCCGCCCCTTGCGGGTTGACGATGACCGTCACGTCATCGGCTTCGATGTTGTAGAGATCCGGGTTGCCCGCCAATCCAACGACGATGAAGAAGTCCACCGGATCGCTGGTGTCGTTCGCGCCGCCGTCCGGCACGGCATTGTCCCGCACCGTGGCGGTGACGACGGCGATGCCGGTTGTCCCCGCGGTCGAGGTGTAGGTCAGATCGCCGTTGAACCGATTGGTGCCGTTGACCGTGATGACCGGGTTGGAAGTGAACGCCAAGTCGTTGAACAACGTCGCCGGAGCCGATAGCACGTAGCCGTTCGGCGAGAACACCGATTGTCCCGGCGGGATGGCCACGGCGTTTTCGTCCAGCGCCGTCGCCGGTCCGAACATCGTCGTCGCGAAGTTCGCGGCCGATTGCGCTCCGGCAGCGACCTGCGAATTGAACGTCGGCACCGTCAGGATCGGCTTGTCGTTGATCGGGTTGACGGTCAGCGTGAACGTCGCCGTACCGAGATTATCATTCGGCGAGGGATTGGCCGCTCCGCTGTCGGTCAGCGTGCCCATGACGGTGATCACGCCGTTCACGTCCGTGTTGGCCAGCTGGTAGCTCAACGTTCCTGTCGTCAAGTTGAAGCTCAACGACGTAAAGATGCTGGTGACGCCGCTGAAGCCTCGGTCCGAAATCGCGCTCGTCGCCGTGAAGTTCGTCCAGGTTTGAGTCACTTCCGGATCGCCGTCGTTGAACACGGCGAAGTTCGGCACCTGAATGACCCCCAGCGTCCCTTCATTGACTGCCGGAGCGGCCACTGGGAACGAGAGTGACGGCTCATCGTTGATCGCCGCGACATTGATTGTGAAGCGGATCGTGCGCGACCGCGGATCGTTGACCAACGGATTCCCGCTCTGGCCATTGTCGGACAGGACTGCGTCGAACGTTGCGCTGCCGTTGGTGTTGGTGGCCAGCACGAACGTCAGGTTCCCGGTCACGGGGTCAATCGCCGGAGCCGTGGTAAAGGCCAAAGTGCCGGTCGAAGAGACTGGATTCACCGCAAACGTGACCGTCTGGCCAACTTCGTCGTCGGCGGTTACCGGACCAGGAGCAATGCCGGTCGCGAAGCCAACAATCGTCGAGCTGTCATCTTCGTTGATGTTCAACGTCAGCGGGATGTTGAAGACCGGCTGGTCATTCACCGGCGTGACCGCGAAGCGGAGCGTACTGCTGCTGGATTTCGGATCGAGCGTTCCCGTGGCCGGATTGATCCAATACTCCCCTTGATCGTTGACCGTGATGTCCAGCTGGATGTCGTCGTTGGGAGCGACCGCGGGGGCGGTGGCGGTGGGATTGATGTCGTCCGGTCCCGGCCGGAACGACGATCCGTTCAGCGCGGCATTGATCTCGGCCAGTGTCGCGGTGAAGGTCATCGTCGTGTCGTCGATGCCGTTGCCGACCGTGAAGTTGAGCGGTCCGAGCGCCGCCGGGTTCAGCGAGAACGTCGCGTCGCTGGAGGCCGTCAGCGTGATCAGCAGATCGCCATTCGTGAGGAAGGAGTCGAGATCACTGATCCGCAGCGCGTTGCCATTGGCGTTCGACAGGACAATGGGTGTGTCTTCCTGAGTAGTTTGGGTGGACGGAGCCAGCACGACCGGCGCGTCGTTTTCGCCGTCCGTCACCAGGATATCGAACTGCACGCTGCCGTCGCCGCGGTTCGGGACCAGCGGGTTCCCGGCGAAGTCCTTGATGCCGGTGGTTGCGGAGTTGTCAATCCGCAGGTTGAGGCGGGCCTCGGTCGGGTACGTCGTCACTGACGTGAAGATCGCCTGGTTGGTGTTGCCGTTGTAGGCGAAGACGTAATCGACGCCGTTGACCAGCACCTTGCTGGTGATGTTGATGCCGTCCGATGTGAGTTGCGTCAGCACGAACTGGCTGCCGTTGAGCAACACCGTCGCGTCGTCGATGCCGATGCCGTCGTCGGTGAATTGCACGCGAATCTCGTTGAAGAACAACGGATCGTCGATGCTGACGAACGTGACGTTCGGGTCCAAGTCCTCGATGCCGCCGTCTTCCGGTACGATCAGGGTGCTGACGCCCCCTTGGAAGTCGGCCCGCTCGATGGCTCCGATGTCGAAGAAGACTTCGCCGCCCAAACCGGACGGAAGCTGAGACGCGTCGTCCACGCGAACTTGACCGAACAGGTCTCGATCCGGCACGAACACGTCGGATTGAGCCAACGCCACTTGGCCTTTGATGCTCACGAAGTTCGGCCGGTCCGGCAGACTGCTGAGCGAACGATCCACCGCCTGAGCTCCGCTGGCGAGATAGAAGTTTCCGGTCGCCGAATTCACAAACAGGGGATTCGTCGCCGGATCGAAGATCGGATCCGAATTCGATGGGGTGCCGGTCGTGTTCGTAGTGTTTCCGTGGAAGAACGTGCGGCCGATGATCGTCGTGTTGGTCGCGGGATCGGGGATGATCTGGATCGCCGTGTTCGTATTGGCGATCAAGTTATTCAGCAACGTGGGGCTGGCGAAGGTTTGCACCAAGACGCCGGTCCCGGCCGGGGTCTCGGCACCGAAGATCGTGTTGTTGATGATCTTTCCGAACGGCACCGCCGGGGCTGGATTGGTGGCGATGTCCGACGAAAACGGATCGCCGGCGAAGCGAATACCGTTACCGGCGAAGCCCGCGATCACGTTATTGACGATGGTCACACCCGGAGCCAACCGCTCCGATTGCGGCGTATCGAAGTTGATTGGCGAACCGGGGGTCGCCGCCGGGTTTCCGGACGAACCTGAAGACCCCGCCCCCGTCTCGATATCAATCCCATTCAACGCCGAATCGCGGATGAAGTTCCCTTCGATCTGGAAGTGTCCTTGATCGCGGACCAGATTGCGGTCGCCCCGAATCGCCGCCGCCCCCAGTCCCAAGAAAACGACATTGTCGATTAACGCGCCTTCCAATAAGTTGTCAACCAGATCCGTTCCGTCGTTTCCGAAGTCGAAGTCCGCTCCGTCTTTCTGATACGCGAAGTACAGCGTGTGCGTACCCGGAGTGAACGAGAGCGTGGCAGTGGCAAAGCCGTTTGCATCTTTGGGTAGTCCGGCAAACGTCGTACGATCGACATCCAACAACGCCTGATTGAGACCGGCAAACGAATCAAGGAACACGACGAAGCGATCTCCGTCATCCGCAGTGACCTTGTATTTGAACGATACTCCGGACGTAGTCTGCGTCGCCTGCATCGCAGAAACCTGGAGGTCGACAATCGGTGTGGACCGCGCGGCAGCGGTCGAGAACGACACGGGGGCGTTGTTCGCATGAGACACGGCGAGGGCCGCCGATCGAACCACCGCGATCAGGTTCCCGCCCAACACTTGTGCGCCCATCGGTTCGCTTTCCACGAACAGAATGAAGGGCGTGCCGGCAGCGGGAAAAATCGAACCGTTGGCGACGCTAATCGTTGTATTCAATGTCGTCGCGTTGAGCGCACCGTTCAAGGTCGTCGAGATGGAGGGCAAGGGCGTCGGTGCCACAATCCACGGCGCGTCACTGATCGTGGGCGCGTTTGGAACCCAGCCCACGGCCGGAGCGAATCCGAACGTGGTCAGATCGGTGTCGCCCAATTCAAAGTCATCGTTGACCGGAGGCAAGCCCAGCGGTCCACCGGGGATGAACCGCACGTTCGTGTCGAACGTGTTGGCCACCGAGATCAGGTTCGTCGTCTTGTCGATGTTGCCGGCGTACTCGAACCCGCGACGGATTTCGACCTGATAGTTGCCGCTGAGGAGTTCCTGTGGCAGCCCCAAGCTGGGGGGCGGCTCCGGGACCGAGAAGTAGCTCTGATCGACATTCGCGGCCGTGATCATCTCGCCCCGTTCCGCCCAGCCGATGATGATGTCGTCAATGTAGAAACCTTCGCGGTTGTTGTTAGTGCCACGCGTCGGGCTATTCAAATCTCCGAAAGCGTCGCTGTCAGTGGTGAGTGAGATCGACGCTGGCGGCACCGTGCGGTCGTTGCTGGTGACGGTTGCTTGCGAATCCACAATGGTTCCGGCCGTACTGAAGTCAAATCGCAACAACAGTCCGGTCAGGTTGACGTAGTCCGACAGGTCGATGCGGGCTTGCCGCCAACCGTTGGTGTTGTCGAACAGCGGTTGAATCCGCTGCCGGGGATCGCCGTTGTTGGCCAATCGCGAGTGTGAAATGAAGTGCGGCAATTCCGAAGTGGCGCTGCCGCTGGCGATTCCAGTTCCCGAAATCGATGCATTATTCGTCGCCAGCAATTCCCAAGTGACGCCA
>VGZH01000083.1 GCA_016872645.1 Planctomycetota bacterium
TGGATGGGAACGACGTGTTGACGGGTGGTTTGGGCAATGACACGCTCAATGGCGGCGACGGCTTCGACGCCTTCACGGAAGTCGGCGTCAATGGCAACGTCACGATCACGAACAGTAAGTCCACTGACGGCACGGGATCGGACTCACTGATTAATATGGAAGAGATCAACATCACCGGCGATGCTGAAAAGAACAATCTCAATGCTTCGGCTTGGACCTTGGGCGCTGTCACGTTGAATGGTGGTGAGGGGAGCGACACGCTGTGGGGCAGCTTCGCCTTCGGCGGTGAACTGAATGCTGGTGATGACGCCGATGACGATGACACCGACGTGATCGTCCTGAACGTTGCAGGGACTGAAGTGACCTTAAGTGACGCGGATGTCACCTCTGGTGGCGTGACGATCGCGCTGGTTGACATTGAAGGTGCGTCATTGACCGGCGGAGCAGGAAATGACGTGATCGACGCTGTTGGGTTCACTGGCTCTGCCACCATTAACGGCGGGTCTGGTGACGACGTGATTACCGGAAGCGTTGGTCCCAGCCAGCTCAATGGCCAGGCCGGCAACGATACGATCACGGGCGGCGAGGATAACGACTCGATCCTGGGCGGTGCTGGGAACGACGAACTCGATGGCGGCGAAGGCGACAATCGCATCAACGGCAATGACGGTGACGACACGATCGCCAGCGGCTCCGGCAATGACACCATCACTGGCGGCGTTGGACGAGATAGCATTGATGGTGGCGATGGAGCCGATCACATCGACGGCGGTGCTGGGAACGACACGCTGCTGGGCGGTAACGGCGACGACACGATCCTGGGCGGCAATGGACATGACAGTCTCGAAGGCAATGCCGGCGCGGACGTGCTCAATGGGCAGGCCGATCACGACCGCATCGAAGGTGGTGACGATGACGACACGATCTCTGGCGGAGCCGGGAATGACGTCCTGCTTGGCGAAGAAGGAGACGACAAGATCAACAGCCAAAGTGGCCATGACACGATGCTGGGTGGTGATGGCAATGACAGCCTGACCGGAGCTGGCGGCAACGAACTGATGTTCGGTGGCGACGGTGACGACTTCCTGAATGGCAACGGTGGCAATGACACGCTGCTCGGCGACGACGGCGACGACTCGATGCTCGGTGGAGCCGGTAACGACCTGATTCTGGGTGGTTTCGGTGGCGATGACACGATCAACGGCCAGGCCGGAAAAGACACGGTCAGCGGCGGTGGCGACCAGGACGTCATCTTCGATCCGAAGAGCGAACGAATCAAGAACACCGACGAAAGCGGTGACGACGGGAAGCTGAATGATCACGACTCGTATTACGTTCTGTTCGATGCGTCGAACTTCGAAGAATTATTGGAGGTTTGAGATTCGCGAAATGCTCCTGAGCTAAGCGATTAGCTTCAGGCCCATGAGCGACGCCGCCGCGCGAGTCCTCGCACGGCGGCGTTTTGTATTTCGAGGTCTCCCGATGCCTTTGTCTGCCGATCCTCAAATTCGATTCGCGATTCCGGACGACGTTCCGGCGATTTTGGGATTGATCCGCGAACTGGCTGAGTACGAACGATTGCTAGATCAAGTCGTCGCGGACGAAGCCGCTCTGCATCGGGCCTTGTTTGGCGAGCGCCGGTATGTCGAGGCGTTGGTCGCACTCGTTGAGGGAGACAGCGTGGGCTTCGCGCTTTTTTTCCACAACTTCTCGACGTTTTTGGGCCAGCCAGGAATGTACCTGGAAGACTTGTACGTCCGCCCGGAATTCCGCGGCCATGGACTCGGCAAAGCGTTGCTGACTCAAGTGGCACGGATTGCTGTTGAGCGGGAGTGCGGCCGCATGGAATGGTCGGTACTCGACTGGAACGAGCCATCGATCCGCTTCTACGAAAGCTTGGGAGCTCGGCCGCTGACCGACTGGACGACCTTCCGATTGACAGGCGATGCACTTCGCACCCTGGGTCGGAATGAGCCGTAAATCCCCCAGCTTCTCATACCAAGCCTTTGCCCTTGTCTCGGTTTGGCGACAGTCAATACAACCCGACTCTCGTGAAATTGAGCCGGAAGCGTTGTGTTTTTGCAGTCCCTTCCGGCCCCTTTTCGCCGCGGTCGAGCGAGGTTTGGCAGGCGGCCAAGTTTCGCTCGTTCCTTGGTTGATTGCCCAGCCCCTCGTGAGTCGCCCCATGTCCAAGGACGAATCTGATAGCTTTAAAAATGCCCGCGAGAGGTTCATCCAGCTCGCCAAAGAGATTGAAGAACTCTCACGGTCGAACATGTCGCCGGATGCGTTCTTCAGCGAGTTCCTGCGGCGAGTTGTTGGCGCGGTCGGTGCTCGCGCGGGAGCCGTTTGGCTTCGCAATGGCTCGGCCAAGCTTAACCTTTTCACAGATGTGAACCTCAAGACGACCGGCTTCTTCGAGAAGGCCGATGCTGCGGTGCTCAACCAAAAACTGTTGGACGAGGTGATGTCCAACGGCCAAGCCTGCACACACAGTCCTAATGACGGCAGCGGAGTGCAAGTTCCGACCAACGATTTGATCGTGCTCGCCTCGTTGCAGCAGCAGAAGCAGTGCGTAGGTGTCGTCGAGATTTTTCAGCGAGTCGATACTCCGCAACAGGCTCGTCCCGGCTTCCTGCAATTTGTCGAGCAGATGTGCGGCTACGCCTGCCGCTATCTCGACCGGCAAGCCAGTCCGAAGCCTCAAGAATCCACGGCCGAATCAGACAGCGTCAAACAAGTCCGCGAAAAGATCATTCAGCTCGCCAAGGAGATTGAAGAACACTCGCGGTCGAACATGCCGCCGGATGCGTTCTTCAGCGAGTTCCTGCGGCGAGTTGTTGGCGCGGTCGGTGCTCGCGCGGGAGCCGTTTGGCTTCGCAATGGCTCGGCCAAGCTTAACCTTTTCACAGATGTGAACCTCAAGACGACCGGCTTCTTCGAGAAGGCCGATGCTGCGGTGCTCAACCAAAAACTGTTGGACGAGGTGATGTCCAACGGCCAAGCCTGCACACACAGTCCTAATGACGGCAGCGGAGTGCAAGTTCCGACCAACGATTTGATCGTGCTCGCCTCGTTGCAGCAGCAGAAGCAGTGCGTAGGTGTCGTCGAGATTTTTCAGCGAGTCGATACTCCGCAACAGGCTCGTCCCGGCTTCCTGCAATTTGTCGAGCAGATGTGCGGCTACGCCTGCCGCTATCTCGACCGGCAAGCCAGTCCGAAGCCTCAAGAATCCAAGCAAAAGCTCACCGAGCAATTCGAACAATTCCTGTTGCAACTGCATCGCAGTCTGGATGTCGGCGAGGTTGCGGCGACCGGTGCCAACGACGGCCGCTTGTTGCTCGGCTGCGACCGCTTGAGCGTCGCCGTGCAGTACGGTCAGAAGACCATTGTCAAAGCGATCAGCGGCCAAGACTCGGTCCATCAGCGAGCCAACCTCGTCAAACGCATGTGTGGCCTGGCCAATAAAGTCATCCTGATGCGCGAGCCCCTGACTTACACCGGCAAGCTCGACCATCTGCCTCCACAAATCACGACCCCGCTGGCGGACTACATCCAGGAGAGCGGTTCGCGGATGGTGATTGTCTGGCCGCTGTTTGAGAGCGATGCCGTCGTCAAGGCGGACGACAAAGGAGTCAAGCGGATCGACAGACAGAAGAAGCCGATTGGTGGATTGATCATCGAGCAAATCTCCGAAAGCCAACCTCGTCCCGGCTTGCAGGAGAAAGTGGAATCGTTGTCCGACCATATTTCGGAGGCGATGCACAACAGCCTGTTGCACAACCGGCTGTTCCTATTGCCGCTGTGGAAAATGCTCGGCGAGACATTCCGATTTCTGGAAGGTCGAGGCAAATTGAAAGCGCTGGCGACCACCGTCGCGGTGGCTGCGTCGATCGCCGCGTTGTGTTTCATTCCCTGGGAATACCGTGTCGAAGGGGATGGCCGCTTAATGCCCGTCGAACAAAAGGACGTCTTTGCCCCCTGGAATGGCGAGGTCGTCGAGATCGCCGTCAAGGGGGGCGAGAAAGTCGATGCCGGAACGGTCTTGTTGCAATTGCGTAACGACGAATTGCTGCAACAGCGTCTCGCGGCACAGAACACGTTGAATGAAAAACTCACGACGCAGCACAGCCTCCAGGGTGAACGCGACGTGGCCGAGCAGCAGGGGAACAAGATTGATGTGCAGCGGTTGGATGGAAAGATTGACGAAACCAAAATCCAAATCCTTGGTGCTCGCCGCCAGTTGACGATTCTGGAACGCCGCGTTCAGAACCTCACAGTCGTTGCTCCGCGAGCCGGCACGATTGCAACCTTTGAGGTCGAACGCCAACTGCTGCATCGTCCCGTCAAACAGGGCGAACTGTTGCTGGAAATCAAAGATGAAAGCGGCCCGTGGTGGCTGCAATTGGAAGTCCAGGAGCATCGCATGGGCCACCTGCTCCGCGCCGTCGAGTCTCAACAAGGGACGCCGCTCAACGTGGAATTCATGCTGGCCACGAATCCAGAGGATCGCTTTGATGGCAAGCTGCGATTGATCGAAACTCGCTCCAATCCGTCGACCGGAAAAGATAAAGCGATCGTCAATGTCCGCGTCGACATCGACAAAGAGCGTCTGCCCATGCGCCGAATCGGCGCCGAGGTGCGTGCCAAGATCGACTGCGGCAGGCGCAGCCTCGGATACGTGCTCTTTGGCGACGTTGTTGAGTTCGTCCAGAAATACCTCTGGCTGTAAAGACGTCGGACGAGCACTGTTGCCCGTCCGGACGTCGGGCAACAGTACGCAACCTACTTGATCGCCTCGCGAATCGCCTGCAAATCCTGGGGCGTCCCCAGCAACACCGGGTGATGCAAAACGAGAATGGAATCGTCCGCGCGAGTCGCGTTCGGCAAGTCATTCACCGACCGAAAGCGTCCGCGAGCGTGTGTGCGATGCAGCGCTCGGAAGCCGGGGTCGAGGGCGATTCCTGCGGCACGCATTACACACGCGAAGTCGTCTCGCGAACAACTGAACGTCGCCGCATCAAACCAGAAACCAAGTTTGTAGAAACCCGGCTGCGTATCGCTTGACGAACTCGATCCCACGAAACAATTCAGCCCGGCGACGTCGCTCAGCAGTCCCAGCAGGAGTGACACATTTTCGGTTCGCAATTGATTGCGTTCGGCTAACCGATGCAACTGCGGCACCAACACGGCCGCTTGCAACTCGGAAAGCGGATAGGCGTCGTTGCCGCGCTGCGTCTGCACGCGAATTCGCTGGACGATTTCCGCATTGCGAGTGATCAACGCTCCACCTCGTCCCGCAGTCAACAGTTTGCTGCCGCCAAAGCTGAGCACCCCGACATCGCCCCACGTCCCAGCAACTCGGCCATGCACGATGGCACCGGGCATTTGACAAGCATCTTCGATGACTGCAAGGCCGTGTCGATCGGCAAACGCACGCAGGATCGGCATCGCCACGACTCCTCCGTGGAGATGCGAGGCAATGATCGCTTTGCTCCGCGGTGATCGAGCCATATCAAGTTGTTCGGTGTCAAGCTGTCCCCTCGCGGGATCGATGTCGACCAGCACTGGCTGCGCGCCGACCGCCAGCACGTTTTTGAAGTTCCCCTCGAAGTCGTAGGCCGAGAGGATAACCTCGTCGCCGGGCCCGACTCGAAGTCCTCGCAACGCCAGTTCGACGGCCGCGGTTCCGCTGCACGTGAGCACGACGTGTTCGCAGCCGTGGAACTCAGCCAACCGGTCGGACAGCTCCCGGCAATTGGGGCCATGATATTTGCCCCAAGAGCCGTCTACGAAGGCCTGCCGCAACGCGGCCTCGACTGCTTCATCGGGAAGCGGCCAGGCCGGTGGCTGCAATTTGTCGCGAAGGTCTTTCATCGCTGGCTGCGGAATTGTGGTTTGGGAGCTGCGGTACGATGCCCGGCATCAGGTTGATCTGCAAGCGACGTTCGGTTTCACGCATCGACGGACACGATCGGCAGCACGTAGCCTTGATCATTAAACTGGGCGATCACCGATTCCTTGTCGGTGTAGAGGCCCAGGACCGCGCGAAAGTCTTCGCTCGTTTGCAGGCTGCGATACAGAACGAGATGCAGTTTGCCGACTCGCAGACGATGGCCAGCCGCTTCCCAGGGGGCGAGTTTGCGGCCTTCTTCCGTGACCGTCAGCGTTCGCCATTCGGCATCGAGCGACGCTCGCTCCGGTGACCAGTCGAGCACAAGCGGAGCATACAACGACTCACTCGACGAAGCCTGCAACAAACGCAGTTCGTCCGACGTGGAATCCAACTCACCAACCGTGCTGTGCAGTCGGTCGTCCGGGAGAGCGAGCGGATAACATCGAACTTTGACATCCGGGGCTGTCAGCCGAACTTCTCGAGTCGCACGGTCCCCCTTGGCTCGCACGCCGCGACGAAATGGCAGTGTCGATTCCAGGTCAATTCGTCGTCGCCCAGCCTGCGCGACCGAATCCGCCAAAACCAGGAAATGATCTTTGCGAGACAGCAGCACTTGTCGACACAGCATTGGTCCACCCGAGACATTCAGTTGCAATTCGATGTAGTCCATGTCGGTGTCACTGCTCCAACAACTGCACGTCCATCCGTCGGTCCAGGTCAGCCGCTGACCATCGAGCCGCACGTGCAGTCCCCATTCTCCGGCGATGATCGGCACTCCCAGCAGACTGAGCTGCAAGTTCACGCTTGGACCGTCGTGCCGAACAAGGGCCGTGTTGGCGTTCGCGTGCCACCAGTTCCGCAAGCAGGCCCAACTCGCCCAGTCCGATTGTGTTGCCGGCAAGTCAGTATCGGTGACAATCAACCGCTTTTCCGGCGATTCCGAAAATGTCTGGCTGTGGAATTTCTTGTTGGAACCACCGCTCGCGACGTGCCGCCGAAACCGCAACGATTCTGCCGCTAACGACAGTTCATCCAATCCAGCGAGTTCCGCACCTCGAAGTAACATCGGGACGAGGGGAGCCGTCTTGGTCGCTTGCGTGGAATGAGCCTCAGCACCAAGCATGTTCCCATCGCGATCCAGCAGCGTCACCGACTTCGTGACGACATCCTCGAAGCGAAAACGAGCTTCGCCTTCCAGCACTGGGACACCCACGATCGCGCCCACTTCAATCGAGCGAGTCAGCGACGCGAGCCAGCGTGGCAAGTTCGGCAACAAACTCGCAGCTGGAGCTCCATCGCCGTCCGTCAGTTCGATCAGTTCATTGCGCAGCGATTGTTGTCCGAGTTGTTTGAACTCGGTCACACCTTGGACGTCGCCAAACAACTGCCCCAACAGCCAAGGCAACTCACCTGTCACCAGCAGCCTGCGGTCGGCGGTCAGTTCACACGTCAGAGGCTTCGCTAAATAGGCCGCCAGTTCCAGCGATCGCGTTAACACGAGCCGCCAAACTGGCCAGGCAACCTCGACGGTGACTCGCGGACCGCTCCACAACCAGTCCGCCAGCGCAAGCAGTTCGAACTCGGTGCGTTCGTCATTCCAAGCAGCCTTCGCCGTGAGTTGTTGAGAGGCCCACCGGCTCAGACGCGACCATTCCTGCTTTTCAATTAGCGACCAGACCGACTTCGCGGGGTGTCGACGTGAGCCGTCCCACGGCCAAAGTCCACCGCGGTTCGCAGATCGCTTTCGCAAAAGCCGGCCATCCACAGCGGCAGACAATCGCTTGGACCACGCACGCCAAAACCTGTCGGCGCGACCGCTCTGAGCACAACGCCGCAGTTCGTAGGGAGCGGACGGCAACCAAGCCAAGCCCGCCAAGATCTCTTCATCTGACTTTTCCGAAAGATCGACCTCGCGACCAAAAGCCACGGCAAATTCACTCATCGCAAACGTCTCTCACCGACCCAAGGACAAAGAAG
Source organism: Planctomycetota bacterium (assembly GCA_016872645.1). Classification (GTDB taxonomy): domain Bacteria; phylum Planctomycetota; class Planctomycetia; order Planctomycetales; family Planctomycetaceae; genus SXKJ01. Next base: position 7,874 of record VGZH01000083.1, read on the forward strand.
TGCGTCACGGCGATCGGAGAGTCTAGCGGGACGCGGCTGCAGACCGAATGCCGCGAGCCTCTGGATTTCCACTCTCGGAATCAGGGCGTTGGTGTCGTGCGTTCGCGATAGCGGCGGCTGGCTTCCGTGAGGACATGGCGTTCGCGATCGGAGAGGCTGGTCTCGCCGTGCTCGTGGATCTTGCGGAGAATTTCATCGACTTTCGCATCCAGATCGCGTTCCTCCGACGAATCCGGCGTTTCGGATTCGGGCGAGTACAGCCGCACCGTTTTTCGACGCCCGCGATTGTGCCACCAAGTCGTGACACGCCGGACGCTCAGCCAGTTGGAAAGCCGCCAGTCGAAAATGTGGTAGGCGAACCCAAACAGCAACCCTCCCAAATGAGCCGCATGAGCGACACCATCGTTGGTTCGATTGCCTTGCAACGCTCCCCAAATCGGCAGCGTGTCGATCACGACATAGGCCGCTACCAACCACCGAATCTCAACCGGCAACAATCCAAACAACAACACTTGCTGGCGCGGATACCACATCGCAAACAAAGCCATCATCGCCATCGTAACGCCCGAAGCACCTGTCACTAACGAGTGATCTCGTAACAGCCCGGAGTGCAAGCCGAGGTAACTCAGTCCCGCGACAACCGCGGCCAGCAGGTAGAAGGCAACGAATTCGCGATTCCCCAGACGCTCCTGCAAGCTGCGGCCAAAGAACCACAGACAGAGCATGTTGAACAACAGATGCAACACACTCTGCGTGTCGTGACAAAAGGCGTATGTCAGCAGTCGCCAAACTTGCCACTTCGAAATCGTGTCTCCGGTTTTCAGCGCCAGGCAGTCTGTCAGGCGAGCGTCGATCAACTGACCAATGAACACTCCGATGCAGAGCACGATCAACCAGCGAACGGCGGAATTACCGCCCCGGTCCAGTTGCCATTCAGGGTCTCGATAGTAGTCGCGATCTTCGAAACCCATGTCCGCACCGTGAGGGATGCACCGAGCGTCATCGAAATGACAGCCGCTCTATTTCTGGCTGGTCGCCGCTTTGGGGACGTCGCTCGATCCTTCTTCGGCCAACTGTCCATTGTCTTGCGTCAGCCGTTCGATCTCGTCGCGCGTCCGTTTGATTTGCCGCCGGAGTTCGTCCACATCCGCCTGCACGGCATTGCGGGCGATTTCCAAATCTGCCACCGCCTTGTGATAGCCCTCAAGGAGAAACTTGTCGAGGCTCTGATTGGCCTGATCAGGATCTCCCTTGAGTTCCTTCATCCGCAGCGACAGATGCTCCTCCGCTTTGGCCTTGGCATTCTGTTGAAGCTGCAGGTGCTGCTGTTGTGCGGCCAACAATTCGTCCTTGGTGAGGATCATCATCTCGAATTTCGAGAATTGCGTTTTGTGATCCAGTGGAATATTTGAGCGAATGCGCCAGTTCGGACCGTACCGCCACGTCTGACTCTCTTCCTCCTCTTCCGGACGCAGCCGCCAATTGGGAACCAGCGTAGCCGAAGCCTCTTGAAGCTGAGCCGCGACCACCTTGAATGGTCCGACAAAACTCGTCGCCGCTCCGTCAGCCGACGGCTGAAACACATAGACCACCGAATTCGGTTGCAATCCGTGACTGGTTCCCAGTCCCACTCCAAGCACACCCGGTCGCGCCCCTTTGGTGACCTGGGGAGATATCCGATACCAATCCCAACCCAGAATGGCTTGCTGCAAATCGCTTCTGGCGCTGTCGACCAACTTCTGGGATTCCGCCGCTTTCTTCCGCAGATCCAAAACTTTGGCGCGGCCCTCAGCGGTTTTCTTTTGCCAACTGGAACGCACCATCGTGAGCCGCGAGGCCAAATGCATTCCTCCGGCCGCCAATAAGATGACCAGAATGACCAACCAGATTCCAAACTTTTTCATGGCTCACGTTCCTTCTGGGGCGGTTGACTCGGCACGGACGACTCACAGGACTTAAAATCCTCATCCCCACCAAAATCTGCCGCCGCGAGCAAGACGGTCCTCGACACGTCTCCAAGATAATACGGCGGCTTTTTTGAAGGGGTCAAGAACGAGATTCTGGCTGAAATCCGCGGTATTTCGCCGCGGTCGCCCAGTCGTACCCAGCGAGTCCACCGGCCGATAGAATCCCGCCCCTTTGTCAGCCATCCTTATCGACACTTGTTCCAAGTGAATTCCATGCCCAAGCCGAAAGTTGCCCGCGCGGACCTGAAACCGGGAGAGTTCCTCTGTCAGCACTGTACGGCGAAGTGCTGCCGTTACTTCGCCTTGCCCCTCGAAACGCCGAACGTCCGTAACGATTTCGACTACTTCCGCTGGTATCTGATTCACGGCCGAGTGTCGATCTTCGTCGACGACGACACCTGGTATCTGATGGTTCACAACGACTGCGACCACTTGCAGGAGGATCATCGCTGCGGCATCTACCAGGATCGCCCGCAAATCTGTCGCGACTACACCACCGACGACTGCGAATACGACGGCGACAACAACTACGACATGCTGTTTGAATGCCCGGAACAGATTGTCGAGTACGCCGAAGCCTTCCTCCCACAGGCTCGGCGAGCCAAGGTCACTGGTCGTCAGCCGAAACTCAGCTTGCCGATATTGAGTGCTGTCCCGGAATCTGTGCGAAGTGCCTGAGCCGTCTGCAATCGCGAATCAATCATCTGCAATCGAAACCCCCTTTCCATGTCTCGTCCCATCATCAAGCCCACGACGCTCAAAGGTTTCCGCGACTACTTGCCCAGCGCGATGATCGCTCGTGAAATGTTGGTCGACACCGCGCGGCAGGTTTATCGCAGCTACGGTTTCTCGCCGATCGACACACCCTCACTCGAGCACTCGGAGATTCTGCTCGGCAAGGGCGGCGACGAATCCGACAAGCAGTTGTTTCGTTTCCTCGACAACGGCGGCCGCGACGTCGCCCTGCGATTCGATCTGACGGTCCCGCTGGCTCGCTTCGTCGCACAGCACATTCACGAAGTCGGTACACCATTCAAGCGATACCACATCGGCACCGTCTGGCGCGGCGAGAACACTCAAAAGGGGCGCTATCGGGAATTCATGCAGTGTGACTTCGACACCATCGGCACGACGTCCAACGCTTCGGACATCGAAACGCTGCTCGTAATCCACGACCTCTTCGAGCGACTCGGCTTCTCGAAATTCACGATTCGGGTCAACAACCGGCTGGTGCTCAACGGTCTGTTACAAAAGCTGGGACTCGCCGACAAATCGGCCGGCGTCTTGCGGTGCATCGACAAACTGCCGAAGGCCGGTCCCGAAAAAGTCATCGCCGAAATGACCGAACGAGTCGGCGCAACGGCCGAACAAGCGGCCAACGTCATCGACCTGGTCGAACTCAAAGGCGAACCGTTGGCGATGCTGACGACGTTGGAGTCGAAACTCGCCGGTAATGAGGCGGGATTATTGGGAGTCGCTCGGCTAAGAGAACTCTTCACGACGATCAGCCAGGCGGGCGTGCCCGTCGAGCGAGTCGAACTCGATCTCGCAATCGCGCGTGGACTCGACTACTACACCGGCACGATTTACGAGACGTTTCTTGGGGATCTCCCCGGCATCGGCAGCGTCTGTTCGGGAGGCCGCTACGACAACCTTGCCGAACTCTTCACGACACAGAAGTTGCCTGGAGTCGGCGCAAGCCTCGGACTCGATCGCTTGCTGGCCGCGATGGAGGAACTGGGCATGGTCGGTGCCGCATCAACACCTGCCCAGGTGCTGATCGCATTTTTCGATGCGAATCATCTCGGCGATTATCAGCGCGTCGCACATCATCTGCGCTCCGCCGGACTTCCCACCGAGGTCTATCCCGAAGCAGTCTCGTTGGGAGACCAATTGAAATACGCTGCTCGTAAAGGATTTCCAGCAGCCGTCATTGCGGGCGATCGCGAGTTCGCCGCCGGACAGTGGCAAGTCAAGAACCTGCGGACGCGCGAGCAAGTCACTGTCGCATCGGCCGATTTGATCGAGCATCTCCGACACACCGTCGGGTGATTCACACGATCAATCATCAATTCGCCCGACTCACGATTCGAGCGGAAGCAATGACCGATGGACTGTGATCCAGGCAGCGATTCATTTCTCGGCACAACTTGGCGACGAGTCGCCCTTGGCAACCTCGGCTCACCATTCCGGCAGACTGCTGCAGAGCCCCGGCTAGATCACGATCCCTCCTTGTGAACAGTGCTTTCGCGCTCACATTGAAGTCTCGAGCTGCAGCGGCAATGTCGTACTGATCGTCTACTTCGACACGACGCACAATTCTGTCGATCCGCTGCGGTCCATTCGATCGCAACTCTTCTCGACGCATGAGCAACGTGTCCACCGCACCCAAAAACTCCTCCAGTAACAATTCATCATCCAACGGTTCCATAATTCGGGGACTACGCTTTAAGTCCGCCATGTCGCTTTTGGCAACTTAAACTTCACCGTGTCGGAGTTGGCCGCAGACAATTGCACAGTTTTGGTGTAATCGCTCATGGAAGTGCTCCTTATTGGAACACTCTGGACATCAATAGATCACAAACAGCAACGCACCAGTTTCGTTGTCGGCGGACAATCGCCAAAAGGAAAGAACTCGGCACAAAACCCCATTTGCGCGGAGGGTGGCGAAGCAATCGACCTCACGAACATGATGCCGCATGGCATTAACCATTCGGATGCAGTCGATTCACCTGCCTGCCGAGACGCGAGGTGATCTGTCGCAAACGATCGAGCACTCGCGGTGGATTCGAATAATTCAAGCGTTGCACGAACAAACGTTCGAGCCACGTGAGCCCGCTCAGCAGCACTGTGCTTTGGTCGATGACGCGAGCCAACGCCGCCTCGCGATCGGACAGAGGACGCACACCACGATAGGCAGCGATTGCCACTGCCCAGCGTTCGTCATCGTCCCCCAACAGGCTACCGAGCAGTCTCGCTAAATCGGTCGCTGGCGATTCCGTCCGGGCGGCACTGGCATCAATCAACCCAGTGACTTGCTCTCCTTGAAAGAGCACATGGTCGTGCCAGACATCCCGCAGGCAGGGATGCAACCGGAAGCTCAAGGTCCGATACGTCGATAATTCGTCGGCGACATGAGCGGCGGACAGTTGGAACAGGCCGAGAATCCTCTGCGAGACTTCGACCAACTCTTCGAATTCAGCTCCCCAAGGTGGCAAGTTCGATGTCGTATCCAGCAATTGCCGCAGCTTGGCGACGTCTTGTTTTTGAAATCGCTCAACACGACCCAGCCGATCGGCAATCGTCGGTGAATTTGCCGCTGCGAAGCTCTTGAACCAGGCTGCCTCCGACTCTCGCGGCTCAAACCGCGAGGCCGCGTCGTGCCACCGCGCCAGCACGGTCATCGCATTTCGAAGTCGGGTGTCGTTCGGATCGGAACTGAAATCCGCCACGCCGGGCATCCACGGTTCCAGTTGCCAGAACTGACTCGCTTCCGCATAAATCGACGTCCCAAATTTGCTGCGTAGCGGAACCGACACCTGCGTGATTCCGCAGTTGTGAATGTGCTCCAATAGGTGGTGCAGGCCCAACAGTCGCTCGCGCGGCAAGTTCTCGGGGGGCCAGCCGCGCAGGCAGTATTCACGCTCCGAAGCTTGCGGAGTTTCTTGCACGAAGACTCGCAGCACGACTGCACCGCTGAAACCTTCGCTATCTCGGTCAAGCGTCTCAATGCGAGTTGGTTTCGCCCCGCAAAAAGATTCGACGACTTGGAGAAGGTTGTGAAACTTCACAAACTGCGGAAGAGCCATAAGGTTTGCCGAAGTTTGACTTTTCCACCACGACGGATAGAAGATACGTGTCATGCCTGCGTTGGAATCGGGCCAATTCAACATCGAACCTTAGCGAGAAATGCCATGACAGTGAATCTTGGTCTGCGGCGGATTGCGTGCCTTTCAGCGTTCTTGTTGACGATGGGAATCGCTTCGGCGAGCCAAGCCGGAATCATCCCATGGGCCTACGACCTCGTCTTCGGACCGGTTCGATACCCGGCGTACGGTTACGGTTACTCCCCGTATCCCGTCTCGTATTCTCGGCCGATCTACATCCGATCCGCGCCGGTGTCTTACAGACACTCCTCAGGTTGCTCATCCTGTTCAACAAGCTACTACGCTCCGGTGAACTACGTAACAGAAAATTACGGTCACGGTTGCCAACCGGTCGCATTGTCTGCTTCATGCGGCCCGTGCGGCGGTACTTCTCTGGCTTCGAGCAGCGGCTGCCTCAGTGGATGTTCGCCATCTCCTGCACCCGCGACCGCCCCGGCGACCAACGGTAAATCCGCTTGGAAGAAGCCCGGCGAACCAACCACAGATTCAGCACCCACTCCGCGAACTTCCCAAGAGACCGATCGCGGCGGAGCCACTCCGGCCGGAGCGACCAGCGTCGACGGACTCGGTACCGGCACGCGTTCGCGAGGGACGCGAGCCGCTGACGAAGCGGGCAACGATGAGCCAACCATCTTGAAAAAGAAGGCTCCCACCAAATCTGCCATCGACGAATTTGATTCACAACCGGAAGCGGCTCCCGCAAAACCGAAATTCGAACAGCCTCTGGAAAACGGCAAACCTGCCAAAGACGGGACCGAAGGAAACGAAGAGACCCTGATCCGCCGTCGAACGCCAACTCTGAACCTCGACGCCAAGATCGCCTGGCAAGCCGAGCCGCAGCGGACGCGAGTTCCGTTCCACGCCAAATTCGCGAAGGCCAGCGTGACTCGCCGAGTTCCTAGCCTTGACTCCGAATGGACGCCCGTCGTCGCTAAAGCAGCGTCAACTCAGCTGGTCAGCAAGTAGTCGCGACGGCTCACAGCACCAGCGAATTCCTGAGAGACCCCGGCTTGAACAGTCGGGGTCTTTTTTGTTCGATGCGCTCACTTCCACCGCTGCTCGATCCAATTTAGCAGCTCATGAGCGACCTCTTCCTTCGAGCCGTTCCAGCTTTCAATCGGCTGACCGCTCTCGTCAATCAGTTCGACCGAGTTCGTCATGGAGCCGATCGCGCTGGGATTGTTGAGCACCACAACGTCGCAATTCTTGGCTCGCAGCTTTTGCAGCGCGTTCTCGCGCGAATTCGTCGCTTCGAGCGCAAAGCCCACGATCCAGCGGCTGTTCTTTTTCCGTCCCAGACCAGCAAGCACGTCGTCCGTTTCAATCAACTCAATCGTCAGCGGCTCACCGGTCTTGGACATCTTGCCCGTGACTCGTTGCGACGGCTTGTAGTCACATACCGCCGCCGCCGCGATTACACCGTCGCATGACGGAAACGCTTGTTCGCACGCGATCCGCATCTCTTCGGTCGTCTGAACGAATCGCACTTCGCAGCCCTTCGGCGGAGCCAGCTCTACCGGCCCGGACACCAAGATGACTTGATGACCACGAGCCACCGCGTCTGCCGCGAGCGCATAGCCCATGCGGCCACTGCTGGCGTTTGAGAGATATCGCACGTCGTCCAAATACTCTCGCGTTGGGCCAGCAGTCATCAGGATGCGCATGAGACGATCACCAATCGGGGGCGATGAACAACCAGGCCGAAGTGCCAGCCAGGGATGGAGTCACTCTGAAATCAGATTCGACGGACCTCGCAGAAACTTCCATCAGTTTTCGTAGCGAAGTCGGACGACACCGTACACCAGAAACTTCGGCACAACAAACAACACGTTTTCTTTGGTGAGCTGCACCTCCACGGGAATCGGTTCCGAATTCTCGGGTGTGAGGAATTCGGCGGATCGAACAGTCGCGTTTCTCGGCATTTGCAGACTGACGTGAATGCCCTCAACGGGAAGCGGCTTCTCGTCTTGAATTCCTCGCCCCGCACTGTGCTTCTCGGCCGGTTCGATGCGGTTGTAGTTCACCAGATGCAATGCGACTTCGTTTCGCTGCGGATGCTTCGATAACGACACACGCACGGTCTTCGGAATGTTGGTGAACTCGTGACTTCCGAGTTTGGGAGGCAGTGGCGTCTCAGCCTCGAGGCTCACGATTTGGCGATAGCGATGGGCTAACTGTGGCGAGACAGCGTCATCGGGAAGAATGTCGAACAGCCTGTGGTTGTCGAGCATTTGGCCACCGATTTCTCGGAATCGAGCCAACGGACGAACGTCGCCGTCGTGAATCGCTCGGCGCGGAAACAGCAAAACAGTTTCGTGATGCGGCTGATGCCAGCGGAACAGGTCATCGTGCCGCTTGAGAAACTGATAGTAGCGCACGATCTCGGCACGAGCTTCCGGATCCTTGAAGCGGGTGTAGAAACCCATTGGTGCTCCACAGTTGGCAGCCAGTTCCGCAATTGCGACGCGGGTCCGTGTGCTCTCGTACTTGCCGAGAGTGAATGGCTTATTACCAAACGAACCACGAATGTACCGAGCCTGCAACGTCCCTTCGCCAAGGTTGCCCGCAGCCAAGTCGGTGAAGCAAGCAGCTGCGCCGGTGCTGTACCAGAGATAATTCTCGTCGCGGCCCCAGGTCTCGGAGGGAAGCAGGCAACGCTCGTCACCACTGAGTTGGTTGAAGTTGCCGAGGTGGTTCCACTGAGCCACCAGCAGGTCCGGCTTCAATGAGCGTCCGTACTTTACGAATACGTCGTCGAACGCAGCCTTGTTGGCGATCTGCGAGAACCGCAGCATCTCGCGTCGCAGCGGCGTCGATTCCTCCGGCTTGTGCCAACTGACAATCTCGGTGAAGCGGTGCGACTGGAGGTCCGAAATCTCAAACCGGGACTTCAACTCCTCCGCAGTGAAGCGTTCGCTCAAGTATGACTTGAACGACGCGACGCAGTGCGGGCAAAGGCAATCGTGCCGATAGAAATAGTTGATCATGAAGCCATCGCAGCCCAGCTCGATGCCGTGCTTCGTCCAGGCTTTGAGCACCGATCGCCAGTGCGGATTGTTGAGGCAGCCCCAATACTCCTTCATGCCGCCGATGCTGTAATTGTTGACCGAGATCGGTTTGCCAGCGGCGTCTTTCTCTAAAAGATCGAGCGGATCGGCGACCGGCTTGGGACCGAGCCACTCTTCATTCCACAGCTCGCGATAGAACTTGAAGAACCCGCGCGGACCACCGGGCTCTGCCGGTTTGGATTTCGTCTCCGGAATCGCTGGGCTATCGGGATCACCGACCAGGAACTTCAGATTGATGTGTCCGACGACTTTGATGCCGCGCTGATGAATCTCGCGATTGAGGTTCCGCAGCCACTCGCGATTCTCGTTCAGCCCAACGAGCGGAAAGTGAGCTGGATAACCTTTGCCGTGCGGTGTATGCGCCAGGCTCCAGAAGTGAGCACCGTAGAAACCAACCTGTGCGATGTCTGGCTTCGCATCCGTGAGGAACGGCAAGTAGTCCGGGTCAGCGTACTCCGCCCAGTGAGCCACCAATGTCGAGAACTCACGGGGCTTCAAGGGCTCGGTCTGAGCGGACGCCGGCCGCAGAAACAGCAACACGACCAACAGAGCCAAGCAGCAGGTTTTCATCGGAAGTCCCTCGCGATAGAGCGATTCGACCGCGTTCGGTCGTGAATGGCCACGAGGATTTCAGTCGGTCGATAGTCCCAACTTCAAGTGTCAGCAATCGCCACTGGACAATTCGCGGGCAAAGCTCAAATGCATGATCGTGTCGTCGACCAACGAGTCCGTGCTACTCGGTTCGCATTCGCTTGGGAATGATTTCGCGCAGATCGGCCAGACGCACGACAACCAGTCGTTGCTTGGAGCCGGTGCTGTCCTCAAACTGGAACAGGCTTTGGCCCAAGGTTCCAGAGCGATCGCGGTCACAGGTCATCACGAGCATCTCGCCGACATTCAGCGTTGCCGAGAATTGCTGAGCGAAACAGGGGATGACCTCTTGGGTCGTTCGATACATCCAGCCGGTTGCCGTGGCGAATGGACGAGTCCCCGTCTGACCGTGATGCAACTCGGGAGTGAAGTCCAGCCGCGCCCAGCCATCCAGGCTCCGTTCGGCTCGCAACCGCAACAGGCCCCGCAGATTGGACAAGTCCAATGACTTGCCTTCTGGCAGAGTCACTTTTTTTTGGGCCATCGCTTCATTCGACCAGACTTCCGTGTCAGAACCGGCTGGAAGAGCCACACGACGCGAGGCCGTCGTCGGGATACCGTTGGCTTCGCGCCTTTGACGCTCTCGATCTTCATCCGTCAGCTTGAGCAACGCCTGCAATGCATCGGGTGGAGACGACCCAACGTGCCCGACCAAGATGCCCGCTTCGCGAAGAGCAGCGCGTTGATCAGCGGTCAGTGTTCCGACCTGATCGACTTCTCGCCACAGCGACTTTCCCAGCAGCGGATCACTGACTGGCCGATCCACAAAGACAATGTCTACTTCCACCGAATCGCGTGGCGGTACGAGCGACGGCAGTTTGAATGTCGTGGCTCGCTGCGTCGACGAACGCCCGAACGGCATGCTCTCACAGGCGAGCACACCGCAGCACAACAGCACCAATGCCAGCCGGTGAATGACGGACGAAAACCGCATCGTGCGGACAGACCGAAAGAAAATGGGAATGGGTTCAGCCAGAGTGGCTCGGAAGTGAGAATCAGAGGGGGCGGGGTTGTAGGCTGGAACGAGATTTCAGGTCAATTCCGATCGAAATTCCGCCAGTTTTTACGTCGCGAACTGACAGCGGGGTCTCATTCCTACGATTCACTATTGCGGATTTCGCGGAAGGTGCGGTCGCAACCTTTGATCATGTACTCCACGTCGAGGCCCGCCTGCATCCATTGGACGCCGCAATCGATCAGCGTCTTCGCGAATTGCGGATTCGCTCCCAAACCAGATCCCAAAAACTTGCCGGCGGCCTTCGCTTTCGTGGCGATGGATCGGATCGCATTCAGGACTTCCGGATGCGTGGTCTCGCCGAGACGTCCCATTGATCCCGACAGGTCTTGCGGCCCCATCACCAGAGAATCGAGCCCTTCGATTTTGAGCACCTCGTCAATCTCTGCCAGCAGTTCGACGGTTTCGACTTGGACCGTCACAAAGATGTCGCGATTGGCTTGAGCCAAATAAGCCTGCTGTTCCATGCGGCCATATTGCATCGGGCGTCTTGGTCCAAACCCGCGTGTGCCCATGGGGGGATAACGGCAAGCCGAGACAAAATCTGCCGCTTCTTTCGCAGAGTAAGATCGCGGAAGGATGATTCCCTCTGCCCCGGAATCCAGCACGCGTTTGATCCAGGCGACGTCGTTGTTCGGGATGCGAACGATCGCAGCGACCCCGCCGGCGCGAGCGGCAATCAAGTGACCGAGCATCGACTCGGTCGTCATCGCGTTGTGCTCCAAGTCGATCCAGACAAAGTCGACGCTGCCCGCCAGCGCTTCTGTGACGGAGGGATCGGTCGTCGTAATCCCCGCGCCGAGCACGATCTCACCGGCTGCCAGTTTCTCTCGCATCTTGTTGATATTGGTGCTGATCATGATGTCCGTTTCACTGTTCTTGAATCGGTTCCGATCGCGGAATTGACGCGTGGAACGACCTCATTGGCGAATAACTCCAAGCTGCGCAGCCAGCGCTGACGATTGTCCCAGTCGTGGGCCACCAGCACCAGCGAGCCGAACGGGCCGATCCGCTCGCGGAGTTGCACCAACTGCGAGGCCACATGTTCGGGATCGCCGGCGATGACGACCTCATTGAGAAAGTAATCCAGGTTGCAATCCAAGTCACTTTGCGAAGCTTCGCGCTTCCACATCGCGACGCCATTGGGCGCCGTCGCTCGCGTCAAATCGAGGATGTACTGGAGGCACGAGCCGAGCGAATTTGTTCGGGCGATCCGCCGCGCCTCGTCCGTCGAATCGGCAACGAAGACGTTGCGGGACACGGCCCAGTCGGAAGGATCGGCATCTCGACCTGCGGCCGAGGCGGCCTGCGCGTACGTTTGCCACTGCTCGGCCAGCGTGTCCGCATGGAGCATGTGATGACTGATGAAGCGAAAGCCCCGTTGGGCCGCCTTCTGCAAACCGACCGAGTTGCGACTGACGCTCGGAACGTAGATCGGCGGGTGAGGCTGCTGGAATGGTTTGTGGAGATGACCGACTCCAAACTGCGGATGCAGATGGTCCTTCATCCGCACGTTCCAGAATTGACCTGCGATGTCGATCGGGACGTCCCCTTGCCACATTTTCAAGATCATGTCGATTGCCTCAGAGACACGAGCGGCCGTGTCTTTGGGATGTGCTCCGAAGATTTCCATGTCGGTCGGAATGGCTCCTGGCCCGAAGCAGACATTGAGCCGTCCGTGCGACAGGTGATCGAGAAACGCCAACCGCCCGGCGACATGCACCGGATGGTGATACTGCAAGCAAACCGGAGCCGGACCGACTCGAATACGTTTCGTCAGGCCGAGCACTTTCGCCAGAAAGATTTCTGGCATCACGATGTTCTCGACGCTGGAGGAATGATGCTCGCCCACCCAGAAGTCGTCGAAGCCAAGTTCCTCACACTTCATCGCCAATTCAAGGTCTTCGTCGAGACACTGAGCCAGCGGCTTCGCAGGATCATGGATTGGCATCACGAACATGCCGAGCCGTAACGGTTGAGACTTGGTCATGAGTTCTACTTTGGTTCGTTGTGGCCGAGTCCCGTTCATCACAAGAAGATTTTGCGGATCGGTTCCCCCTCGCCCGCGCGAATTGGCCGTCCGATTCGGTCATGAATCTCGCGGGTGTGATCTAGGCCCAACCGCCAAAAAAGCGTCGCCGCCAAGTCACCGCACGAAACGGGGTCCGAGTCTGGATAGGCGGCTCGTTTGTCGCTCGACCCGTAGACGGCACCACCCTTCACGCCGCCGCCGGCCGGGACCACGCTGAACGCCAAAAAAGCGTCGCCGCCAAGTCACCGCACGAAACGGGGTCCGAGTCTGGATAGGCGGCTCGTTTGTCGCTCGACCCGTAGACGGCACCACCCTTCACGCCGCCGCCGGCCAGGACCACGCTGAAACAATCGGGCCAGTGATCGCGACCACCCCCTTCGGCCTTGGTCACAGTGGGAGTGCGGCCAAACTCGCCAATCCAAATGATGAGCGTGGAATCCAATAGGCCCCGGTCCTCCAGATCCTCGATCAGCGCGGAGAACGCCTGGTCGGTTTTCGGTAACAGATCGTTTTTGAGGATGCGGAAATTCTGGTAGTGAGTGTCCCAATCGTCTCCCCCGCCAAGTTCCGGATCGCCGATGGAGTTCACGGTCACGAAACGCACGCCCGCTTCGACCAGCCTGCGGGCCAACAACAAGCTTTGACCGTGCTTGTGCCACCCAAATCGTTCGCGAGTGGCTGCGTCCTCCTTCGCGATGTCAAAACTCTGCCGCACCGCATCCGACCGGAGCAGGTCAAAGGCCCGTTCGCGAAACGTATCCTTCGATTTGTGAGCGGTCTGCGTTTCAGCAATTTGCACCTGCTGATCGATCAGGCGCAGCAGACTGCGGCGATGCTCCAACGTCGCGAGCGTCATGCCGCTCGGCAGAGTCAGTTCCGGAACGGCGAAGTCCGCCGCGCTGGGGTCTCGCGAGAGCTGGAAAGGACTGTAAGCGGCTCCCAAAAATCCTGGCCCCTGACCCGGCAGCGTGCCACCCCGGCTGACCACCTGGGGCAGCGCAACATGCAGCGGTACGAGTTCTTGCCGAGGCATCAGAAAGTTCAGCACAGACCCAAAGCACGGATAACTATTCGGACCATCGGAAAAGATGATGTCCCCTTCCAGCGGTGTGTGACCACAGAGAGTTTCGACGGCTGCCGCATTGTGATCTCGCATCCGATGATGCACGCTGCGCACGATCGCCAACCGCTGCGCCGCACGCGCTAACCGTGGCAGATGCTCACAGACTCGCAACCCTGGCACACTGGACGCAATCGGCTGGAACTCGCCTCGGACTTCGCGAGGCGCATCGGGCTTCATATCCCAGGTGTCTAATTGACTCGGCCCACCGCTTTGATAGAGCAGGATGCAAGACTTCACCGGCGATGCGGCCGCACGACCTCCAGCGCGGTCCTTATCGGCCGCTTGAGCTTGAAACATTTCGGCCAGATTCAATCCCAGGAAACCCAAGCTGCCAGCACATAACAGCTCTCGCCGGCCTAACAGACCCATGCAAGCGTTCCTGGCCCCGTCGTCGAATGGCATCAGCTTCCTCCGCTGCGAATGGCGAGGGTGAGTTTACCAAGTTTGGCTTGATCAGAAATCAGGAAATTCCATTCGCAGCCGCCCCGCGTGATTTCTCATGGCCGTCAGAGTCGAATCGTCGACCGGGATGCCATCCCGCTCACGCTGTCGCATCGTACGGAATTCGAGTTCTCCGGGAACCAGGACCTCGTCGAGCCCCGGAGCGGGCCGAGCCGATTTCATGTACGCGACCGTTTCGTCCATGAGCCGCCGGAAATCTGCGAGCGGAAGGAATGCCGTCGGATCAATCACGATGAAACAGACTCCATTCCCGAAGACTTCTTTGTCTTGCGAGCCAACTCCTGACAGCACGCTGCCGAGAATTTCGACCAGCAGACTGAGTGCGAATCCCTTGTGTCCCGCACTGCCTCCCAACGGCAAGATGCCTCCGCGGGGCGGGCCGTAAAACGCATTCGGGTCATTCGTTGGTTGTCCGTTCGCATTGAGAATCCAGCCATCCGGGACCGCTTTTCCCTCGTTGCGAGCGAAGCGAATCTTGCCTTCCGGCGCGACTGACGTCGAGAAGTCCGCGACGATCGGATCGCGGCCCGTCGGCACCGCGTAGGCAATCGGGTTGGTTCCCAATCGCCCGTCACAACCGCCGAACGGCAGAACATCGTGCCCATAGACCGGAGAGTTGCAGGTCGCCAACGCGATCATGCCACTGTCCGCTGCTTGATGGACGTAGGCACCCAGCCGCCCGACATGATTGCAACGTCGCGTGATGATGCTGGCTGTCTTCTGCTCACGCGCAATGGTGACTCCAAGTTCGATGGCATGCCGCGCGCCAACGGCTCCGAAGCCTTGCCCGCAATCGACGATAGCTGTGGCCTGACTGGTACGATCAACCGCCAGTTCAGCGCGCGGTACAATGCGTCCGTCGGCGAGGAACCCCAGGTACTCAGGAATTCGCAACACGCCGTGCGAATCATGCCCCATCAAGCTGCTGGTGATCAGCGACTCGCTGGCGATGCAGGACTCCGCTTCGCCGGCTCCCGCAGCGACAAAGAGCTTCGTCCCGATGTTGGCAATCTCAATGGGAGGAAACAGACGAGTCATGTGTGACAACCTACCGCATAGGACGAACCGACGTTCCGCAGACAGCTTTGTTCAGCGCGGGCATCAACTCGTTCGCGAACAATTCCATGCTGCGGATCCAACTTGCTTTGTCGTCCCAGTCGTAGCTCATCAGGACCAGTGTGCCAAACGTGCCGGTCTCGTCAATCAGTTGCAGCAGCCGTCGCAGGACTTCATCGACATCGCCAGCAATAATCTGTTCGGTCATCAGAAAATCGAGGTTGCACTCCGAGTTCGGCATGCCGAGATCGCGTTTGTAAATGCGTCGGCCAAGTCCCTTGTCGAACAGACCGCCGATGTATTCGTAGTTCTGACCAAGGGAATTCGAGCGTGCTTTGGCCACCGCTTCTTTCGTCGTGTCGGCCAGAAAGATGGATCGGGAGACTTTGAAGTCCGACCGCTGTGGAACGCGACCGGCAGCCAGTGCCGCGTTCGCGTACGTCTGCCACATATCCGCCACGACGTTGCCTGTCACGAGACAGTGCGCGAACGGCTGGTAGCCGCGCTGTCCGGCAAATTTCATGCTGTATGAATCGCGGCTCATGCCTGGCATGGAGATTGGCGGATGCGGCTGTTGCAGAGGCCGATGAATGAATCCGATCAAGCATTCCGGATCGACGTTGTCACGCAGCTTGAACTGCCAGAAGCGTCCATTGTGTTCGTAGGGCGGATCGGTCGACCACAGCTTGAGGATCACGTCGATCGCCTCCAGAGCCATCGCGCCGCCATCTTTCGGATCGACTCCGAAAAGTTCCTGATCCGCCGTCACGCTGCCGTTTCCAAAGCACAGGTTCAGACGACCCTTGGCCAAGTGATCCAGGAATGCAAACCGGCTGGCGACATGCGCCGGGTGATGCTGATTCAAACAAACAGGAGCCGGACCAAGCCGGATGCGACTCGTTTCACCAAGCGCCCGCGCGATGAAAATTTCGGGCATCACGATCGTTTCGTACTTCATCGTGTGATGCTCGCCGATCCAGAACTCTTTGAAGCCGAGTTCCTCGGCCCGGATGATGAGTTCCAAGTCCTCGTCGTAACCCTGAGCGAGCGGTTTAGTTGGCGGGTGAAACGGCATGATGAACATGCCGTAGTCGATCTGTGAAACGCGGCCGGTCATGTGGTGGCTCCGTTATGCTGTCCTGGAGTGTTGCGGCTCAACGCAGCACTCCAAGGTTAGCGAATGGCGATCGGGTTGCCGGGGGATCCAGTGGCTCCCTTCAGTCGCAGGGGGCTGAAGGCGAAGCAGAACTCATGCACACCCTCGGTAGCGAGCGTTTCGAGATCGAGATTCTCCAGGTGATACACGCCGTTTCGGGTCAGGTTCCACTGATGCACGGGGAACGCCAGCTCCTTGTCTTCGTGCGGGACCGCTTCGACGGCCCAGGTATCGGCTCCAATCAGAGACACCTTGCGGTCCGTCAGGAACTTTGCGGCGGCGAGACCAAGCCCCGGCTCCCCTTCCCCGTAAACAGCGTTGTCCTTCATCCACAGCTTGCCATGGCCCGTGCGAATCAACACGACATCGCCCACTCGGATTTCGAGCTTGTGTTTTTCCAGACAGGCCTGCAACTCGTCCGGAGTGATGACATACCCACTTGGTAAACGATCGGCTCGGCGAAGTCCGCAGACGTCGAGCAGAATTCCGCGAGTGAAAAAGACTCCGACATTCTCGACGCCCAGTTTCTTCAAACCGTACGGATCGCCGAATTCGGACAGCTTGTTGCCATTGTAGAAGATGTCTTCGCCACCAACGCGCACCCCCACGTGCCCCAACCCATCGAACTGCGTTCCGACTTGACCAATCTCTCCGCTGACCAATTCGTCGTTCGAGACGCTCTGATTTTTTCCCGAGGGCAGTCCTGTCGGCAGACCAGGAATCGTCAGGCTGAAGTGTCGTTTGCCGGGGATCGGCATTCCGTGTTCATACAGCCGACCCAACTGAAAGATGCGTCCCTCTTTGATGAGCTGTGCCGCCTGGACCACCGTCTTCGGCGTGATTCGATTCGTCGCTCCGCGTTGGTCTTCGGCTCCGAATTCGGACGGCCACCACCGCTCGCCGATTGGTGTTTCCGGAGCCTTCTTCGAGTCGCCAATCGCCCAGGACGAAAGGCTGACGAACGCCACCCCAATCGCAACTCCCAAGACCACACTCCACCAACCGCTTGTCCGAAAAGAGTTCATGCTGATGGTTCTCCTTTGCTGGCAGTTTTGTTGGCTCACAAAGCAAGCAACTTCGTCCCAGTGTCAGCCATGAAAATCATGGCGAAGCGAACAAATCGAGCATACTGAACATGACGAAGTCTCGAACAGAGTCGCACCATGCGACAGGTCAATGTTCGAAAACGATGGTGCGAATGGTATCACTCAGATGAACAAAATGATGGGGAGACTGCGGCCTTTTCCAGCCATGTTGCGGAGATCCCCCTTCGAGCGGAAAGTACGGGACTGCGCGGGGTTTTCGATTCCCCTGAGAACCAGGTGCAATTATTCACTTCGGCGAAATGACGCTCGACGAACATCGCT
>VGZH01000084.1 GCA_016872645.1 Planctomycetota bacterium
GGCCGTGATGATCACTTGTTCGCCGACGACCAGCGGCGAACAGGCCATGCCATACTCCGCTTCTTTGCCAGAGAGTTCTTTGACGACGTGATGTGACCAGATTGATTTGCCGTTCTCAAAACTGTGCGCTGACAAGATCCCTTCGCCGGTAAAGACGAAGACCAGATCGCCAGAGATGGCTGGTGTCGCACGCGGTCCGTTTCCCATTGGATTGGAATATGCGGGAGCCAGCGGCGTTTGCCAGACAGACTCGCCCGACTTCGCTTCGAGTGCGATCAACCACTGTTTCCCGTCACGTTGCACGAGCGTCAGCACTCGGCCGCGGCTGATCGCCAGCCCCGACATGCCAACTCCGCCGGGAACACGCCAGACTTCCTTAGGTCCGTCGGTGGGCCAGCGATCGAGCAAGCCGGTCTCGGCAGATCGCCCATTGCGTGTTGGGCCGAGGAACTGCGGCCACTCGCCCTTGGCATCCCCTTGAGCCACAGCACGCTCAACCAGCAGCGACAAGACGATCGCCACGAGAGCCAACGGGATCCACATTCGCCGCACGCATCGTTGAACCGTGACAATCATCGTCACTCCTTGTTGGACGCTTGGAATCGGGCTTTGGTCGCTCGTCGTACACGCACGCGATATTCTATCGACTGCCATTGAAACCGTCGCGGGAATCGTTGCCTCCAGGGAGTCAGCCATGCCAGGAATCACTGTTGCAGTGCTCACGAATACTGCCGGAGCGCACCTCGATGCGTATCTGGCCGGGCTGGCCACCACCGAAGAGGTGGACGCAGTCGTCGTCGCCGATCCCAGCGGAGGAAGCGAGGCCTCCGCCAAGAAAACTCTCGGAGCCAAGCTGAAGAGCTTTGAGCGCGATCACGCCAACGCTTTGGCCGAGCACAAGCCAACGATGGCGCTCGTGACGATGGAAGCGGTGCAGTCGCCGCCAGTGATCCAAGCGGCGCTGGAAGCCAACTGTCATGTGCTCGCCGAGAAACCTTCCTGCGTGCGTGCCGAAGATTTTGAGCCGCTCGCTCGGCTGGCGGACATGAAGCATCGGCACCTGTCGTTGGCATTGGCGAACCGATTGCTCGGAACCGTGCAAGCGGCGAGGAAACTGATTCATTCGGGACAGATCGGAAAACTCTTCGGCTGCGAACTGCACATCGTCGCCGATCAAACGCGGCTGAAGAGTCCGACTTATCATCAATCGTGGTTCGCCGACAAAGCTCGCTCCGGCGGAGGCCATCTGATTTGGCTCGGCATTCATTGGCTCGATTTAGCGATGTACATGACCGGGTCGAAGGTTGTCGAAGTGGCGGGTTTCACCGGCATCGTCGGAGGGCAGCCGCTAAAGGCGGAGGACTCGGCGGCGATGGCGTTGCGGTTCGACAACGGCAGCTTCGGTACGATGACCAGTGGCTACTACCTCGATAAGGGCTATCACTCGCACATCAAAATTTGGGGATCGCAGGGCTGGGTGCAGCTCGATCCGCACGGTGGCGAGCCGCTGCAGTGGTACAGCACGAAGGACTCACCGCCGCAGATCAAGAAATACGAAGGCCCGGCCGACCAAGGGAGCTACACGCCGCTGGTGAAGGAATGCGTGCGAGCCGCGATGGGACTCACTCCGCCGCCGCTGACCGCAGCCGAAAGTCTGCATGTCTTGAAGACGGTCTTCGCCTGCTACCGTGCGGCCGAAACTGGTCACTCGCAGCGCGTGGTGTGACGAGTGCGGCCGTGTCTGATCCAATCGGCTCGCCGGTCATGTTGGGAGATTCACAATGCTTCGCTTCTTCATCGTCCTGTTGGTTGCCGCCACGTTCGAACAAATACCGTCTGCTCAGGCCGAGACGCCTGCATCGGGTTGGACTCCGGAATTGATGCTCAAGGTGCGGCGAGTCGCACACGTCCGCCCGTCGCCGGATGCGAAGCGGGTTGTGTACTCCGTGGCCGAAGCAGTCATGACCGAGGATCGCAGTGAGTTCGTGTCGCAAATCTGGATCTCGAACTCGGACGGCAGTAACGCGACACAGATGACGTTCGCGGCGAAGTCGTCCACGAATCCGATGTGGTCTCCAGATGGAAAGTGGATCGCGTTCACGTCGGAGCGTTCCGGAAAATCGAATCTATTTCGCCTGCGCGTTGCCGGAGGCGATGCGGAGCAACTGACGGACGTGAAGTCTGGAGTCGGGTTGTTCGCGTGGAGTCCCGAGGGCCGGCAGCTGGCGTTCGTGATGCCCGATCCGCCGACTGACACCGACGACAAAGCCGCGAAGGCGAAGGATGATTTCCGCTGGATCGATCGCGATTTCAAAATGGACCGGCTGCATCTCGTCTCGGCGGAGAAAGACCAGAACGGCCAGCGCGTGCCGCGAGTGCTGACCACCGGTAATTTCTCGATCAGCGTCGCCGCCCGACCGGGTGGCGGCAGTTTCGATTGGTCGCCGGACGGGAAGTCGATCGTGTTCGCTCACCGCAAGTCGCCGGGGGCGGATGATTGGACGACTTCGGATGTCTCGATCATCGACGTTACGACTGGCAACATGACGCCGCTGGCCACAACTGGCCGCTCAGAGTTTGCTCCGCTGTACTCACCTGACGGCAAGTCGGTTGCGCTGATCGCCAGCGATGACCCGCCGCGTTGGGCTGGCGACTATTCGTTGCAGGTCGCCTCGATTTCCGATCGAAAAGTGAAAACGTTGCCAGCGACTCCGGATCACCAACCGACGCTGATTGGCTGGTCGAACGACGGACGAAGCCTGTACTTCGTGGAAACTCGTGGCACGTTGAACCGCTTATCGGAGATCAACGTCGAGTCCGAAAAGATCGCCGAACTCGTCTCCGGCGGCGAGTTGCTGCGGATGTTTGAAATGAACGCGAAAGGTTCAGCGTTCGGGTTCGTGCGTGAGGCTCCGCAGAAAGCTCCCGAGGCATGCGTTTCACTGATCGGCAAGTTTGCTCCAATACAGGTCAGCCAAGCGAACTCGCATTTGCCGAAGGCTCCGTTCGGCAAAGTCGAACTGCTGCGGTGGAAGAGCACCGACGGACAAGAGATCGAAGGACTGCTGACGTATCCCGTCGATTACAAGCCAGGAACGCGCGTGCCGCTGCTGTTGCAGATTCATGGTGGTCCGATGGGAGTGTTCGTGCAATCGTTCGCCGGCACCGCAGGGAATTATCCGAACGCCGCATTCGCCGCGCGCGGCTTCGCGCTGTTGCAGCCGAACCCGCGCGGATCGGCGGGCTACGGCAAGGAATTTCGCTATGCAAACTATCAAGACTGGGGAGGCGGCGACTTCCGAGACATCATGGCTGGCGTTGATCGCGTCCTGGAAATGGGCGTGGCCGATCCAGAACGGATGGGGGTGATGGGCTGGAGCTACGGCGGCTACATGACCTCGTGGACGATCACGCAGACGAAGCGTTTCCGGGCGGCGTCGGTCGGGGCGGCGGTGACGAACCTCGTCAGCTTCACCGGCACGGCAGACATCCCGGGTTTCCTGCCAGACTACTTTGGAGGTCAGCCGTGGGACGATGCGAAGTTGTACGCCGCCCGATCGCCGGTGTTCCAGGCGAGAGGGGTGACTACCCCGACACTGGTGCAGCACGGCGAGGCTGATGTCCGTGTCCCGGTCTCGCAGGGCTACGAATTCTACAACGCGGTCAAGCAACAAGGGACGCCGGCCGAGATGCTTGTCCTGCCGCGTCAACCGCACGGTCCGACCGAGCCGCGCATGATTCTCAAGATCATGCAGACGAACCTCGATTGGTTCGAGAAACATTTGAAATCCGGTTCGTAGGTCGACCGTATTCACACTATCCAACCACCGCCCATGACTCGGTCGCCCTCGTAAAAGACGACGGCTTGGCCGGGAGCAACACCGAATTGCGGCTCGGTGAAATAGACCCGCACGCGATCCTCGTCGAGCAACTGTACTTCCGCCTCGGCACACTGATGCTGCGAACGAATTTGAGCCTGACAAGTGAACCGGTCGGGCACTTCGTCGATCAGCCAGTTGAGTCGATTGGCCTCCAGCGTCGGCTCCATGAGGTCTTCACGCTTGCCGATGACGACGCGCCGAGTTGTCGGCTGCACGGCGACGACGTACCGCGGACTGCCGAACGTGATGCCGAGCCGCTTCCGCTGGCCGATTGTGTACTGCTGATAACCCTCGTGACGGCCGAGAACATTTCCTTGCGTATCCACCAGTTCGCCAGCCGTGTCGTGGTGACCGCGATAGCGTTCCAGAAAGCCGACATAGTCGTTGTCGGGAATGAAGCAAATCTCTTGGCTATCCGGTTTGTCAGCGACTCGCAGTCCGGTCTGCCGCGCGAGTTCGCGGATCTCCGGCTTCGTGAAGCCGCCGACCGGGAAGATCACTCGATCGAGGATCTCCTTGCGGATGCCGAACAAGACGTACGACTGGTCCTTCGAACGGTCGAGGCCGCGAGTGAGGGCCGGCACCGACGTGGGTGAATCTTCCTGACTGCCGACCTCTGACCTCTGAATTCTCTCGATCCGGGCATAATGCCCGGACGCAATGTGATCCGCGCCGACCGACTGCGCGAACTCCCAGAGTTTGCCGAACTTCAGCCAGTTGTTGCACATCACGCAGGGATTCGGCGTGCGGCCCGCGAGGTACTCGTCGGCGAAGTAGTCCTTGATCCGAGTGAAAGCGTCTTGAAAGTTCAACGCGTGAAACGGGATGTCGAGCGAATCGGCGACTCGCCGAGCATCGGCCGCATCCGATGCGCTGCAACAGCCCTGCTTGTGGGCCTTCGGCTGAACGATCGGCAGGTCATGGCTGAGCGACGTCTTGCAGACCTGTGGCTCCTCGGTCGCGCCCGAGCGCATGAAAAGACCGATCACCTCGTAGCCCTGCTTCTGCAACAAGACGGCGGCGGCGGAGCTATCAACGCCGCCACTCATGGCTAAGACGACACGTTTCGACATTTCAGGCAGCCGCAACCTTTCCGGGGCTGATCAAACTTTGCTCCATGAAGTGTAACGCCAGCCGCAGGTTTGCTTGAGTCCACAGTAGTGGAGTGATGTCGTTCGGGCCCCACACACCATTCTCGCGGTAATAGGACTCTGGGCAGCGCAGCGGCGGGAACGACGTGCGGTCACCGGTCAGTTGTCGCAGGCTGCGGTTGAGATGCTGCGTTTGCAGTTCGAGTTGTCCGGTGTCGCCGGTCTGCTGATACCGCCGTTGATAAATGACCGAAAGGATTGGGTCGAAGATGCACCACTGTGCCTCGCCTCCTGGTTGCAGCAGTCGGTCACGAGCAGACATGTCTTCGCTGACATCGACCGTGCGGCTGGCCGGATCGAGCAGCTTCTTGTAGTCGGCACACCAGTACGAATCCCCGAGATACCGCCGCACTCCGTACGGGCCGAGCAACTGCGTGACCACATCGGTGACGATCGTCTCGGCCAGTTCGCCATCGACGATTTGCAGCGGGTAGATCAAGAACAGCAACGCCGAGTCGTAGCGCCGCCGCTTGGCGGGATCGTCTTGCACGCATTCGCTGGGCAGGATCGTCTTGAGAGCCGACTGCCCTCGCTCGATCAGCCCTTCCGCGCGGCGGCAGGTTTGATCGATGAACGACTTCGTCCCCCCCTGCAGCATTTGGGCGGAGGCCATCGTCAGAAAGTAGTCCCGTAGCGCGATCAGCCCGGCGGTCGCCGCGCCGATGCTGGAGGCTTCGACTTTGCGAGCCTCTTCCCAATGGCCGCTGTCCTCGTCCTCCCAAAAGCGGATTGCCTCCAGATACTGGACGAAGTTGGAGAGCAACTTGATGTCGTCGCCGGTTGGCTGCCAGTGACCTTCGCCAGCCAGCTTGCTCGCTAGCCATAACCAGTAGCCGATCGCGTCGTTCTGCGCGTGTGCCCAGGTTTCCGACACTTCACAGAGCTTGTCACCGTCAAACCGAATGTGCGGCCGGAGCATCACGTTTTGCGGGCTGGCCTTGCCGACGATGATGTCTCGCAGTTTGCCGCGCTGCGTGTGCTGGAACTGCGTAATCGCCGACACCGCTCGTGCCGCGCGAGCATGCTCACCTAGCACATAAAAATGGTGAGCGATGTGGATGTTGTCCCGCACCCAGACGTTCTGATAGCCGGTATATTCGAGGTCTTCGCTGTGCGCTAGAGCCGCCGAGAACAACCCGCTCGACAGCGTCGGAAACTGAAACGTACCGCGCTCGGTCAGGTGCCGCGTGATCGCTCGTACGTCATCGGCGCTGTAATCGTCGCGGATCAAACCCTCCATGGGATGCGTCATGTCTGTTTCTCGGTCGGATGCTCAAGGTGGTCGTCCGTGGTCAGCGGTTGATCGGGGATGTCAGTCGGTGTTTCCGTCGCGTCGACGATGACAGGGTCTGTCTTCGAGACCGGAAAGATTCGCTGACGCCGACGTCCCTTCTGCCAGAACAAGCGGTCATCGGTCAGCTGGCCGTTGCGGAACGCGCAGTTGAGGCAGACCTTCTGTTCGCCGAATTGCAGGAACAGTTCGCCGTCGAGCAACAGATGAAACCAGTCCTCGCCGGGATTGCGGTGCGAGCAGTACTCGCGTGCTCCCGACTTCACTCCGAACTTCCACCCTTCGGAGTCCGGAAAATACAGCCGTCGGTCGATGAGTTCACTGGCTGCAGAAACTGACGGTTCAAGTTCACCATCATCAGATACGGCGGACTCGTCCGTGTCCTGTTTCGTGACGAGAAATTCGTTGATGGCCGCTTGCAGTCGCTGAGCGATCCCCTGCACCTCTTCCGGCAATTCATCAAGCGGAAGTTCATCGATCGGCAGTGGATTCGACGGGATAGTCACAGCAATCTCCGAACATCATCGAGTGGTTGATTCATCATAGGGACTTCTCCGCCACTGTTGAGTCATGCGGCCAAACTACTGCCGATGCGGCAAAAGTCGAACTTCGGTGACAATCGGACTTGGCAAGCCGATCTTTGCCAGGGTGTTCCAGAATCGACAAGATTTGACTGCTTGTCATACGATACATTGACGAGCCGCGGGATGACCAATTCCCGATGGTTTTCGGTGACTGCTGGCGGAGGCAACCATGTTCATCTTGCGAACTTCAGGAGTTCAACTGTGCGACCGATTGCCGCGGCGTGAAATGCTGCGCATCGGCGGCCTGGGAGCGTGCGGACTCTCGCTGCCGCAGTTGCTGGCCCCGCAAACGGCGTCGGCGAACGACGTCTCTCCGAAGAACCTTCGCCCTGCGAAATCGTGCATCGTGTTGTTCCTGATGGGCGGGCCTCCGCAGCAATCGACGTGGGATCCGAAGCCGGATGCACCGAAGGAAGTTCGTGGTGAGATCGGGCCGATCGCTACCAAGATTCCAGGAGTGCAATTCGGCGAACTGATGCCTCGGTTGGCGGGACACGCCGACAAGCTGGCGGTGCTGCGGGCGGTCTCGACGAACGATAACGCGCACTCGTCGAGTGGCTACTACATGCTGACCGGCCGGCCGCATGTGCCGATGAACTCCGAGAATGCGAACCCCGGCCCGCCGAACGATTGGCCGAATTGGGGCAGTGTCGTGCAACGACTCGCTGGACCCCGCGGACATCTGCCGGCTTCGGTGCGTCTCCCGAATCACATTTTCAACACCGACGGCTCGACCTGGCCCGGACAGGACGGAGGTCTGCTCGGTCGTAGTCAAGACCCGTGGCTGTTCCGCTGTCAGCCGCACGCAGCCGATTACCGCATCAGTGAGTTCCAGTTGCCGGAGAGCATGTCGCTGGATCGGCTCTCGGCTCGGCGCGATCTCGTGCGTTTATTTGATCAGCAATCTGCCGCGGCCGAGCGTTTGGATCGCTCTCGCCCGTTTGGCGAACAGCAACAGAGAGCATACGGGCTGCTGGCTTCGGCGGCGTCGCGCGGAGCGTTCGATTTGTCGGCCGAAGACGAGAAGACTCGCGCGCGATACAGTCACACACCGTTCGGCCAGAGTTGCTTGCTCGCTCGGCGATTGATCGAGGCGAACGTGCGGCTCGTCCAAGTGAACTGGTTTCGTGGTCCCGACGAGCCTGCTGCGAATCCCTGTTGGGACTCGCACACCGACGAGACGAATCGACTCCGCAAGGTGCTCGTCCCGCCCGCCGATCACGGGTTCGCGTCGCTGCTTGAAGACTTGTCGGAGCGCGGAATGCTCGACGACACGTTGATCGTCTGCCTGTCTGAATTTGGTCGCTCGCCGAAGATCAACGGGGCCGCCGGCCGCGATCATTGGGGACCGGTCTTTTCAATCGCGATGGCCGGTGGCGGCATTCGTGGCGGTGTGGTGCATGGAGCCTCCGATGCACTCGGAGGCTATCCGCGCAACGGACTGGTCCGCCCGGAAGACATCACAGCGACGATGTTCCACTGCTTGGGCTACTCGCCCGACACCGAATTCTTCGACAACCAGAATCGCCCGTACGCGATCAGTCGTGGCCAAGTGATTCAGCCGATCCTGACGTGACCCTTGGAATGCTGCGGCTTGATCCAGTTGTTCATCCAATTGAAATCGACGATGTTGATCGTAAAGTCGACAACTACTGATCAGGCGGTTCTGCTGGCGGCGTTTCTTGGACTTTGAGGGTCGCTGTTTCAATTGAATGGGGGCTGGGTCGAGCCACCGCACCCTACGGGCTACTTGAACGCGAAGTCTTCGGCGACGGGCAAGTCATTCAAGCTACCGAGTCCGAACAGCGACAAGAACCGAGGCGTGGTCGTGTACGGCGGATCGTTCTTGTTCTTTGAGTTCTGCGGTGCATGTGCGCGGTCGATCCGAATCAATTCGCGTTGCACCAGTTGCCGCAGGATCGGACCGGCGTTTGATTTACCAAGTGCCTCCATTTGCGACTTCGTGATCGGCTGCTTGTAGGCCACCAGCGACAAGACTTCGAGGGCGTCTTGCGTCATCTTCACGTCTTTGGGGCCGTAGCCGAAAACCTTGTTGCGTACCGACTCAAACTCCGGCAGCAGCGACAGCCGGTAGCCACCCTCGCCGAGCGTGATCGAATACGGCCGCCCTTCGTCGGCGTACTGTCGATTGAGTTCGTCAAGTATGCACTCGACAAATCCGAAGCCATGATCGGTGTGAAACAGCGAGCTAAGTTTCTTGGCGGTCAGCGGCAACCCGCCGACAAACAACGCGGCTTCGACAACCTGTTTCTCGGAAACGCGAGGTGTCGCCGAGTCGACTAGGGCGTGCGGCGTCGATCTTGCCTGCGCGGAACTGATCGCCGCAGCGTTCGATTTGTCGTCGCTCGATGATTCCGCCTCGATCTCGAAAGTCTCAGCGGTGATATTCGCGCTGGAATCGCCTGTGAGTTCCACTCGAAGCGGCAACGTCGGGGCATTCGCTTCCGCATCGATCTCGCGTTCGATCGCCTCCGTAGCTTGGAGCGCTCGCAGATACGCCGCCTCCAGGTCATCGGCGAGCAACGGCTGATCCCATGCGACTGCGTCGTCGGCTGTCAGCTTGTCGAGGTCTTCGTCCGGAAACGGTTCGTCCATGAACGTTCTCTCCCACCGTAGGCGTCCCAAGCGGGCAGGTTTATAGTCCCGCTCGCCGCGAAGCGACAAGAGGCCGTTTCACAGCACGAAGGAGCCCCTCTGTGAATCAAAAGGTGACGATCAACCGCAGTCTCGTCGGCTGGCTGGCATTGGCGTTTCTGACCGGATTCGTGATCTCGCTGGTGACGGGACCGAAGGACTCGGCCGATGTCTGGCAGGGCATCTGCTCAAGAGTCGGAGTGGTTCTGGGAGCGTTGTGGCTGGCATTGCCAAAGGACGGGACGTTGGGCAAATGGGCCGAAGTGTCAATACTCAAACTGGTAGTGATCGTCTTGCTAATCGTGACCGTTGTTCGAGCACCTCGCAAATATCTGCCGATCCTGTTGGCTATCGCCGCCGCCGGCCGTTTTCTGAGACCACCCGACAAAGTTCGTCCGCCACGTGATTTTGCGTAGCACATTTCGTCCAAATTCAGGACGGGCAAGAGTGAACGTCTGACATCCGCTCAAAGCACCGACTTTACCTTGTCCAAAAACTCGGCGTTGGAAGGAAAGCGGTCGAGAGTACGAGTGAGCATCTCCATCGCTTCGACCGGACTGAGCGAGATCAGGCTGCGGCGGAGCATGATGATGCTCTCGAATTGGTGTGGGTCGTACAGCTTTTCTTCATGCCGCGTGCCGGATTTCGTGATGTCGATGGCAGGCCAGATACGGCGGTCGGCGAGGTCCCGGCTGAGAACCAGTTCCATATTGCCGGTCCCTTTGAACTCTTGAAAGATCGCTTCGTCGGCGCGGCTGCCAGTGTCGATCAGGGCCGTCGCCACGATCGTCAGCGAGCCACCTTCCTCGAACTGCCGCGCGGAGCCAAACATCTTTTTCGGGATGTCGAGCGCTCGCACGTCCAGTCCGCCGGTCGCGGTGCGGCCGGTGTTCGTCCATTTGTTGAAGGCGCGGGCCGTGCGGGTAATCGAGTCCAACAGGATGAAGACGTTCTTGCCTTCTTCGGCCAGACGCTTCGCTCGTTCCATAATCAGCTGGCTGATGCGGACATGATTTTCGGTCTCGCTGTCGAGCGATGACGCGACAACTTCGCCGCGCACATGTCGCCGCATCTCGGTGACTTCTTCGGGTCGCTCGTCGATGAGCAACACGATCAGGTGCATGTCGGGATGATTGCGGCTGACCGACTCGGCGATCTCTTGCAGCAGCATCGTCTTGCCGGTTCGCGGCGGAGCGACGATCAGCGCACGCTGTCCTCGGCCGATCGGAGTCAGCAGGTCCATCACGCGCATCGTGATTGGTTTTGATCCAACTTCCATGCGGATGCGCGAGTTCGGTGTGATCGCCGTAAGGTCGTCAAACTTCTTGATGTTCGCGTAATCTTCGACCGACATGCCGTCGATGTTCTCGACCGCTTTCAGTCGCGGACCCTGTCCACGAGCCCCAGTACCAACCTTGCCGAGAATTCGCACCCCTTCGC
This sequence comes from Planctomycetota bacterium, assembly GCA_016872645.1. GTDB lineage: Bacteria > Planctomycetota > Planctomycetia > Planctomycetales > Planctomycetaceae > SXKJ01. The sequence continues at coordinate 11,003 of VGZH01000084.1, forward strand.
GCAGCGCGCACTTCTCGATCAACGAGCTTGAGACGAACGGATCTGACTCTTGCGAACAGTAGCTTTTCTTCGCATCGCGGAGAAATCCGTAGCCCTTCGGATGCAATTCAAGGACGCCATCGTAGTCGATGACTTGTTCATCGGGAGCGATCTCGTCGCCACGCGAACGGAAGCCTCCATCGCGCTGACCGAACTCGCCACGCTGCTGGAAACCACGCTGTTGGAAACCACGCTGTTGGCCATAGCCGCGCTGTTGGCCTCCACCGTATCCGCGCTGACCATTGCCACGCTGGCCGTAACCGCGTTGTTGTCCGCCGCGTTGCTGCTGTGGGCCACCGCTGAAATCGCGCTGACCTTGCGGCATGTTGTTCATATCTCCGTTGTTGCCGCCACGCCCGCGACGGCGACGGCGGCGGCGGCGGTACGGGCCACCTTCGTCTTGCTGGCCGGGTTGGCCTCCACCTTCCAGAGGCGCGCCAACTTCTGTGTTCTGATTGGAATAGCCACCCGCATCTTGCGAGTAGTAGCCCTGTTGGTGGTCGTCGTAGCGCACCGGGCTGGCGTCACTTTGTTGAGCCTGTGGTGGCCGGGGTGCAGGAGCATTGTTGTCTTCGGGAAAAACGATGTCGTCGTCCACGTTGGCTCCAGAGCGGCCGTCGTCGTGACGTGAGCGTCCACGGCGTTCCGGCGGCGGATCGAGAAAGGCGGGAGGCGAAATCACCTCGATTGAATCGACGTGCGAGTCGTCAGAGCGAGCTTCCAAAGCGGCACCATCGGAGGCGTCAGCGTCTTTGGGTTTGCGAGTGGTGCGTCGTCGAACGGTGGGCTTTGCAGTGGAGCGACTCGACGCACGAGTCGACCTTTTCTTCGGTGCCGGCATAAAGAGACCTATCAAGAGAAACAAACTCCGCCGGGCGAGAGATTCCTCGCACCGGCTTCGCATCGGACAAGTTCAGCACCCGCATCGTGCGACGCCACCTTCCGACGAAGGAGAGCCACCCGAACGGGGCCAAACTTCCGACGCGACCTATTACCCAGCCGAACACGATCGGCTAGCTTTTCGCGTTGAACTGCGGATGCGGCAAAGCATCCCAGACGCTGAAAACGCACAGAAAACCTCATTAACGGTTTGAGGCACCGCGGTCGGAGGCCACATGACCTCGCGGAACCGATCTTGGGGCGGCATTGTGCTGATGGGCACTGCGGCCGAGAACCAGGGAATTGCCTGAATTTGCGGGGAGAACAATCTCTCCAAACGAATGCACCCAGGACTCAGACTTCACAAACTCCCGTTGGGCTGGGGAGCTACGGCACCGAGTCGTCTCTTCCCGTGACTTTTTCACGAATCAGCTAGCAGATCACTGGCTCGCAGCCACCGGAGTGGCATGATCGTCTGCCTCAACTCGCGAGGCCAAACGCAGCGGAAACCACGAGCAAACCCAGAGAGCTAGCTGGTCGAGACCCCAGGAAGAAGCGGGCGTCTCATGCTCAAGCGACGGGAGTAATATAGTCCGGACTATCAGTGTGTCAATTGTTCTCCCAGAGTTTCCCGCAACTTGTCCGAACTGCTTTCAGAGCCAATCAGGTTGTTCCGAAAGTCGGAAATTCCGCCCGATTACCCGCCAATCAACGGCAGCGAAACCGCCTCCCCTTGGCGAGCCGAGATCAAGCAGGCTTCACAAATCTCGACCGCCGCGCGTCCCTCGGCCCCGCCGACCGTCGGAGCACGATTCTCCCGAACGCTGTCGACGAACTCCTGAATCACACCGATGTGCGGAAACAATCGAATCGGTGACTTTGGCTCCTTGAGATAGTCGAATCGCTCCGGCGTGTAGATCCGCTCCCACTTGTCCCCTTGGCCGAGATCGAGGAATTCAAAATTCTCCAAGTCGAACATCGCATCGCGACCAAAAACTTGGAAGCGGACTTCGCTGCTGGGGAGGCTCGGCGACGGTAACTCCGAGGTGATCCACATGTGAGCCATAATGCCACCTTCAAATTCGATCTGCGCCATCACCGACTGCGCCGGCGCCGCGATGTCGCTGAACGTCGTCGCCTGAGCGAACACCTTCACGGCGTTGCGTCCCGTCAGCCAACGCAAGAAGTCGGCGTTGTGCGAAGCCATCCCCATGAATAAACCACCGCCGCGCGGGTCGGCCATCCACGGTCGTTCGGCGAAGAGCTGCTTCGTCAAAGGCAACGGAAAGGCCGAGACCGTGCGCATCATGCGAATCGGCCCGATCGTGCCGTCGTCGATCAGTTGCTTCGCTCGGTTCGTGATCTTGCGAAACCGTTCCGTCTTCACGACAGCGAGATTCACTCCGGCTGCCGAGCAATCAGCGATCATCTGATCGCATTCGGCGACCGTTGGAGCCATCGGTTTCTCTGCGAGCACATGCTTCCCGGCCGCTGCCGCCAGCCGAGTCAACCCAGGCCGATCCTGATCGGGAGTCGCCAGCACGACCGCATTCACGTCGGCGCGAGCCAGCAGTGACTCGACCGTCGATTCGCACGGCACGCTGTAATCAGCCGACAATTTCTCAGCACGTTTGCCACCAGTGATCGCGACCAAACGGCAACCCTTCGCGTGATTGGCAACGACCTCGCTATAGGTCAGCCCCATGAACCCGCTGCCAATCATCCCAATGCCGATGGTTTCCATGCGTGTCTCCTTTGAGATTATTTCTTCTTGAACTTTTGGAATCGCTTGCCTTCAACCTCGGCCACAAACAGATTGCCGGCCGTGTCGAATGTCAGCATGTGCGGCAGCTCAAACTCACCGGGAGCCTGACCCTTCTGGCCAATGCGTTGAACGACTTTCCCCTCCGCATCGAGCCGCAGCACTTGATGCGCGACGGCGTCCGCCACAAAGACGTGGCCGTCGCCATTGATCGCCAAGCCATACGGCGCGAAGCCAGTCCACTGACCCAACGCTTTCCCTTCCGCATCGAACCGTTGAATCCGCTCGTTCTCTCGATCACCGACGAGCAGGCTTCCTTTCGAGTCCATGATGATCGCGTGCGGCAGATGGAAATCACCGAGTTCCTTCCCACGCGTCCCCCAGGTCTTCAGCAAGCGTCCCGCCGACGAGAACTTAAGCACTCGGCTGTTGCCGTAGCCGTCGCTGACGAACACATCACCGTTGGCCCCGAACGCGATGTCCGTCGGTCGATCGAATTCGTCCGTTCCTGTTCCCGCCTTGCCGGTCCCAAGCGACAGGAGCAGCTTTCCCGAGGGATCGAATTTCATGACTCGGTGATTCCCGATATCGGTGATCCAGACATTGTCCTGCCGATCGATTCGCAGCCCATGCGCCTTGTCGATGAGATCATCGCCCCACGACCGCAGCAGTTTCCCGTCGGAATCCATGCAGAGAATCGGATGCTTGCCCCGGTGAAACAGGAAAATTTCTCCCTTGCTGTTCGTTGCCACGGCCGAGCATGGGCCGAGCACCTGATCCGCCGGCAATTTCGGAAACTCATTGACCGGCTCGAACGAATCGGCGTCACTCATGCTGGCGATGCAGTACAGATGCCCGTGCGTGCGCAGAAAGAGCTCGCCGTGCGCCGGCGCGAGCGCGGAGTAGGTCGCCTCGCCCACGCTGTTCGTGGCGAGCAGTTCAAACTTCGGAGCCGCACGCACAACGTAGGTGTCCCCTTCCAGATTGCTGACGTAAAGCTTTCCGTCGGCGAGCAGAATCGAACCCCACAAGTTGCCACCGAGTCGCTCCTGATAAACCGGCTCGCCGGTCTCGACCTTGAGACATTGCAGCACTCCCGTCGCGTCGGCCAAGAAGAGATGGCCGTCATGGATGATTCCGCTTCCCACTCGCTGCGGGTTCTTCGTTTCGGTGCGCCACAAACGGTGCGAAGCAGTGACGTTCCCTGAACCTCCCGCGCGAATAGCCACGGTGGGGCCATTGTGACCGGAGACTCCAACGATCACTCGGCCGCCGACTCCAAGAATCGGCATCGCGTAGACCTCGTTGCCCAGGCCATCGATCTGCCAGAGCGATTTCCCATTCGTCGGGTCGTACCCTTTAAAGAAGCCCACGCCACCGATCTTTTCCCCCGGCAACGGCATCACCAACTCATCGTGATTGTCGGCTCGCACGACAACCGGAGTGCTCCACGAACCAAAGACCGGGCTGTTGATCGCCGTCTCTTCCGAAGACCACGCCGTCTTTCCCGTGTCGCGATCGAGAGCGTAAAGAATCGACGGCGTCCCCGGCCCGTGAAACACGATCACCAGATTGCCGTACAAAATCGGACTGCCCCCATTGCCCCAGCGGCTGAGCACCGGGCCAAGATCGCGATGCCACAATCGTTTGCCATCCAACGAGCAAGCAAGCACTCCCCCCGATGCGAAGTTCGCGAACACTGTCTTGCCATCAGTCACCGGAGACGCACTGCACGGCGGGTTCTGTCCGTGCGACGTCTCTTCGATATCGCAGGTGACTTCCTGCTGCCACAGCGATTTGCCGGTTTTGCGATCCAGAGCGATCAGCGCTCGCCGCTTCCCCTTGTCCAACCCCTGAGTCAGAAAGACTTGTTCCCCCCAAACGATCGGAGTCGAATTGCACGGCTCCGCGAGCAACACTTTCCAGCGGATGTTCTCCGTCGCGCTCCACTTCACGGGCAATCCGGTTTCACGGCTGATCCCCGTCCCATCCGCACCACGCCATGCCGGCCAGTTGTCCGCGTTCGCCAAGTCACCGATCAGACAGAATCCAACGAGCACCAGAAGTCGCCGTGTGAGGTTCATCGTGTCCGTCCTCTGGAAAAAGAAATGGGCGTTGCAATCCGATCATCGCGAGGGACTAATTCGCCCGCCAGTCAGTGAGCGGGTCGAGCGGATAGGTCGGTCGCGGGATACGTTTCCAATCGAAGGCCGTCAGGTCTGATTGCGTCGTGCCGGGCGAGTCAACTCGGATCAGGCCGCTGCGCCAGCGACTGAAGAACTGAAAGTTGCTGGCGGTCTTCACGACGACCATCTTCGCATCGGCGATGTCCAACCCCAGATGCGTGTAGAGCACCGGATGATTGATCGCGAAGCTCCGATGACCGAGCAGCGCGATGTGGATCGAGCCGACCGCCAGCAGCGCCGTCCGTTGCAGATCGCAGATACCGCGATCAAGCAGATCGACCACCAAGCCCTGCGACACGGCGGCGACTTTGCCGGTGATGCGCACCGGCTGACTGAAAACGTGATCGAGCTTGCCGCCGAGATCGACGGTGATTTCTGCTCCAACTCCAGCGGTGATCGCGAGGCTCAATGCTTCGAGATCGACCATCGGGACGAGAGCCAGCGATGAGACCCCCTGTTCGAGCATCGCCTTCAGAATGCAGGTACTGTCGCCGGGTGCTCCGCCGTAGACCGAGTCGCCCGTGTCCGAAAGAATCACCAACCCGCGCTCCGCCGCGTCTGCCTGACGAACCGCCTCAGCCGGCGCGACACGCTCTGAGCGCCAGAATTCTTCGCGCAGACTCCAAGCCTTGTCGGCGATCTCGGCCGCGAGGGAGTCCGCCAGTGCCGCATCGTTGTCCGTGTGGACGATGACCGACCAACCTCCTTCGGCGACGTCCAGCCACGGCTGCATCGGATACGGCGAGACGTCGAGCACTCCACGACGAGTCTCCATCTGACGAGCCAAATCGAACCACTCTTTCATCGGCCCCGCAGAGGTCAGGAACTGATCCTGCGGCGTAATCATCGGAATCTTCCGCCAGCGCACGGCCGGACGAATCTCGCCGCGCAGCATCCGAAACAGCAGCCGAGCCACCTTGCGTCCCGTCGCCGGCGGATCATGCGGCTGAGTCTCATGGCCAACGAGCAGGTCAGCACACTCCACCATGCGTCGCGTGATGTTGGCGTGATGATCGAATGCAACGACGACCGGGACTTCTCGACCGACAACCTCGCGCACCGCCTGCAAGACGTGACCTTCGACATCGTCCTCTTTCGCAGACGCAGCCGCTCCGTGCAACGACAGAAACACGGCATCCAGCGGCAACGACTGCCTCAATCCCGTGACCAATCGCTCGGTGAGGAAGTCGAGGGTCTCCGCCGTGATCGTGCCGCCGGCACTGCCCCAGGCTCGAACGATCGGCAGCAACGTGGCTGGCTCCGGCTGCTCGGCCGCGACTTCGAGGAAGCCCCCGATCGGCCCGACGCCGCGCATTCGTTCCAGAATCTCTTCGCCGAAGTACAAGCCGTAGGCTTCAAAGTCGGAGCAATCCGCGATGAGCGGACTGAACGAGTCGGTTTCTTGTGCCACTTCAGCGAGCGCAATCCGCATGTCGAGTCCTCGGTCCGGGCTATGATTTGAATGTCGCATCTCCAAGCTACAATCTGCAACCGCGTAGCCCAAGCATCAGCACCTCGCAGGAGTTTTCCAAAATGACTCGGACCACCACTCGTCGGCAGTTTCTTCAGGCCTACGCGTCGGCCCTCGCGCTCGCAGCAGCGTTCGGCGACGTACATGTGTTCTCGCAAGAGAAGTCCGCTTGGAAAGCCGGCATCGCGAAGGCGGTCATCACGCCGGAGAAATCGGTTTGGCTGGCCGGCTACGGATCGAAGCGCGCGCCGGACGGCAAGCTGCACGACCTGTGGATGAAGGCGTTGGCCCTCGAAGACAACGCCGGACACCGAGCCGTCTTGATCACCAGTGACTTTCAGGGCGTGCCGAAAATCATGAGCGACCGCGTGTTCGAGCAACTTCAAAAGCAGTTCAAGCTGGAGCGGACGCAGGTGATGTTCACGTTCTCGCACAACCATTGCGGGCCGAGGCTGGGCGATGATCTCATCGACTACTACCCGGTTGAGGCCGAGCAAGAGGCGCTCGTCGAGGAATACACAACGCAGATGGTGACGAAGACCGTCGAGATGGTGGGCGCGTCGTTGAAGAACTTGTCTCCCGCATCGCTGGCGATCGGCGAAGGCAAGGCGACTTTTGGCGTCAATCGTCGGAACAACCGCGAGGCGGATGTCCCCGATTTGATCGCGAAAGGGACGCCGCTCGTCGGCCCGGTCGATCATGCGGTCCCGGTGATGACGGTGACTCGGCCGGATGGAAAGCTCGAAGCGGTGCTGTTCGGCTACGCCTGTCATCCGACAACGCTCAGCTTCCTGACGTGGTGCGGCGACTATCCCGGCTTCGCGCAGCTTGAGATCGAAAAGGCTCATCCCGGCACGACAGCCATGTTCGTTAACACCTGCGGCGGCGATCAAAACCCGCTGCCGCGCCGCAAAGTCGAGCTCTGCGAAAAGTACGGCCACATGCTGGCGGTCGGTGTCGAGGAAGCGTTGAAGCAACCGCTCAAGCCAGTCTCATCGGGACTACGCACCGCGTTCGAGATCATTGACCTGCCGTACTTGAAGAACGTCTCGCGCGAAGAGTTACTCGAACTCTCGAAAGACGAAACCGGCATCAAAGGCCGCTGGTCGCGACGTCTGCTGAAAAGACTCGACGCCGGACACAAGTTCGAGTCAGCGTATCCGTACCCGATCCACGCCTGGCGGCTCGGCAAAGAGATGCTGGTCGTCGGCATGGGTGCCGAGACCGTCGTCGATTACGCCCTCCGTTTCAAACGGGAGTTCGGCGAAGGGACGTGGGTGATGGGCTATGCCGACGACATGATCTCGTACATTCCCTCGCGCCGAGTCTGGGAAGAAGGTGGCTACGAAGGAGGCTACAACCTCTTTGAATACGGCCGCCCGGCGTATCGCTGGGACGGCGGAATCGAAGACCGCATCTCCGCGTCGGTTCACAAGCTGGTGAAGCAGGTGCGCGAGTAGCACGACGCGTAAGCGAGCGGTGTGACCTGCACTGTGAACGATCACTCGCTTGTGCGTCGTGCTGGTTTCGTCCTACGACTCCACCGCTGCCAACATTCCGCACGCGCCGTGAATGTCTTGACCGCCGCTGTAGCGGCGCTGAACTGGCATTTTCAATTCTTCTCGCAGCGCATCGCGAAAGGCATTGGCCTCCGCGGTGGAGGGGCGACGGAACTGTCCCGTCGGATCGTTGACGTCGATCAGGTCCAACAGGATCGGCAAGCCTTCAGTCAGCTCAGCGAGTGCCCGCGCGTCGTCGCGGCTGGTGTTGATCCCGGCCAGCACCGTCCAGGCGAACGTCACACGCTTGCGAGTCACCGCATGATACTCGCGCACCGCGTCGAGCAGTTCCGGTAGCGGATACGTCCGCTCGATCGGAAGCAAGCTTTGACGTTGTTCGGATCGAGCCGACGTCAGCGACACGATCAGCCGATACGGATGCCGCTCGGCCGTGAACCGCCGAATGCCGGGCACGACCCCGACGGTCGAAATTGTGATCGCCTTCGCGTTGATCGCCATGCCGCACGGTTCCGAGAAGATGCGTGCCGCTCGGATCACGCGATCGTAGTTCAGCATCGGCTCGCCCATGCCCATGAAGACGACGCCCCGCACCGGGTATTCGGAGTCCGCTTGGATCTGCGAGACTTGATCGACGATCTCCCACGTCGCAAGGTTCCGTTGAAAACCCATGCGACCTGTCGCACAGAACGCACACGCGAGCGCACAGCCGACCTGAGAACTGACGCAGACGATGTATTTCAAATCGTCTGGCCGATGCAGCAGCGGAATACGCACCGCCTCAAAGCGCCCCTCACCGTCTCCTGCAAACAGATACTTCGCGAAACCGTCCTGCGGCGAAACGATTTTATCGAGCAGCTTGAGCTGCGGAATCGCGACTCGCTCGCGCACGCGCTGAAGTACTCGCGGCGAGACGGTCGGTAATTCGATGGGAATCTCCGTCGCCGCCCGCCTCACGGCCGCCGCATGCAGCTGGCGAACAAGCCGCTCTGGCAGCGCGAGATCGGCCAGTGCTTGGGCGAGTTCGGTCGAGGTTTGGTCTTTGAGGAGGATCATGGATTTCATTTGAGGCGAATCGCCAACTCGGCGACGTGGTCGGGTAAGCCTAAGCCGATGATGGCGGAACTGACTGCCGAATGCGACAGCACGAATCGCAGAGCAAACTCTGTCATGCTCTCCCCCTCGCGAAGTTCGGATCGCATTTGTTCGGCTCGCACGGCGTCGCGCTGATACAGATCGAGCGGAAAGTACGGCGTCTTGAGCGTATGAGCGCTCGGAGCTTGGCCGAGCAACGCGCCAGCCGCGAAAACGCGAATCGCGAAGACACCCATCCGTTGCTCAGCGCAGTCAGCAAAGATGTTGCCGTAATCAGTCTCTCCGGCAGAAACGTCTATCGAACCCGCGCTGCGATTCAGTGCGTTGTACGGAGCCTGCACCGTGTCGAATCGCCCGGAGCGGATGACCTCTTTCATCGCGGCGGGCTGGCCGGTGCCGGTCAGCCCGGAATGCCGAATGAGTCCCTCGTCGCGCAACCGATCGAACGTGTCGGCGACTCCGCCACGCGACAGAACGTCGGTCGGAGTGATCGCTGCCGGCTCATCACCGCGCGATGCCGTGATCCCGTTGTGCAATTGCAACAACGTGACCGACGGCACTCGCAGCCGCTGCAAACTCTCGTCGACTGAGCGGCGAATGACGTCGCTAATTGGCTCCGTCGAATCCAACGGGATGCGGACCTTGGTCGCGATGTGAACTGTCGGAGCCGTCGCGATCTGGGACAAGACGCGACCGAGATTGGCTTCCGATGATCCCGCCCCGTAACCCGGCGCGGTGTCGAACCAGTTGATCCCCGCCGCAATCGCCGCTCGCACGACCGCGTGCTGAACATCGGTGTCCGAACCGGTCATCAGACCGGATACCGGCCCCGCTCCGAAAGAGGTGGCGGAAACAGAAATCCCGGTGCGGCCCAACGTCCGGTACTGCATGACGCTCCTCGAAAGATTCACCAAAGTTCGTAGCTGAATGCGCCAGAATTCAGAGATCCCTCTTGGCCTCTGAACTTTGGCGAGTTCAGCGACAAGACATCACTGATGCCACTCACCCACGAACGGTTTGTAAAAGTCGCGTTACTCGCGATTGAACCAGACCGGCGACGATAGGAACCCTTGTTGGCCGAGCGCATCGACGGCAAGGATGTAATTCCGGCGCGATAACTTCCGGGCGTTTTCATCGGCGAAGGTCGCGGCCATGATCGGATCGGCCGTCAGATGCAAGACCAGCTCTTTGTCGAATCGGCCATCCCTCCGATAGACACGATAGCCGGTGATCCCCTTCTCTGGATTTGCTCCCCACTTGAGTCGGCAGGTCAGCCCCTCCTCCTTGCTGAAGACTTGCTGAGGCGATGAGGACATTGTGAACCATGCCGATGACGGGCCGCTTTCCTTGCCAGACTCATCGACCGAGCGGACAAAGTAGGCGAAGACTGCTTTGCGATACTCACGACCGGTCTGGTCGCGATGCTCTTTATGCAACGGCCGGTCGTAGGTCAACACGGACGAGTCCTTCAAATACAGCTCGCGAGCCCACTGCCATCCGTGACGGCCGATGATGTCACATGACCCGAACCGACGAGACCACGCAAATGCGGCTCGCCACCGAGTCGGATTAGAAAAAACGGTCTCCAGTGTCGATGTCGCGACGCTTTCCGCAACTCCAGTGATCGTCGGCATATCCTTGCGTCGCAACTTGCGAAATCGACTGATCGAGATAATCCCAACGCATCGGATTCCAAGTGAAAGGAATCGTGCGCAAAGTGTTCATCTGCTGACGGATTCTGACACAGCTTCAATACGATTGCTCCGCGGATTATTCTCGCTGTTCGTAAAAGTCAATCAGCGGCTGGCGGTCGTTCAGTAGCGGCTGAAACCGTCTATCGCTTTTGGTTTCGGCGAGCCAACGGAAACAGCGAACAGCGGACCATCGCCGCCGCGGTAGTCCCGCCAGAAATGCTCGACAATAGCCCAGCAATTCATCACTTAGTGAACTCCCGTGTGTGAAGTTCTGGCACAGACGAAAGAATGCATCGCGATTTTCGCTAATTATTCTTTCGCCCCTGATGGTGTTTTGGTCTGTGTCGTCAAAGGCGTGTTGATCTCTTGACTGATTGAACGGTGGCAAAGTGACTACCAACATTCATGAATCGGCGAGACCGCTGTCGTACAGGTTATGGGTGGCCGGGGTTTGGTTATGGATCCTACCCGGCGTTTTGGAATACGGACTTTGGTTTATTCTGGTTTTCGGCTTGTTTGTTTGTCCTCGTGTGGAGTCGGTGCCGGATTGGCGAAGTGCCATCCTAATGATGGCTGGCGCGTCGTTCGCGGCGGCACTGACGGCAATTCGCCAACGGCTACACCCAGTAGTCGATCGCTGTTTTCGTGGTCTTGCGATCGTTACTGGCGTTGACGCCGCGTGCATGGCTGGCGATGCCGTTCTTACACCTCGCGGCATTCGCATTCGAGGTTCATGGGCTGAGACTCTTTACGACGTACTTCGATTATCTATGTCGGGCCTCGGAAACGTAGCGATCATGCCTAGCGCGTTTGTCAGTGGTTTCCGAAAAAGAAACCGCGCTGTCCCGCGCCTGATTCTGGCTTTGACATCAGGTGACAACACTGCCAGGCGGAAAGCGATCGTTGTTCTCGGCGAAATTGAGCAATGGGACCAAGGCGCCGCCCGCAAGGGAGCTATGACCTGGCGGCGACGACCGCAGCGCAGGGTTTGTGCGAGCGAGAGTCCTTCAACGTTGGCTGATGCCGTTCCTGCGATCCAAGTCGCATTGCAAGACAACGATCTTTTCGTTCGCACACAGGCGGCCAAAGTGCGGCAACGAATGGGCGTAGAGGTTGGGCGAGGGAAAAAGGACGCGACCAACGCTGCTCGGCACGACGATTGATGGGGGTGATTGGGAAGCGGAACGGGGTCTGGTCTCGAATCACGGCAGCCTCATTGGGTCGGACTTTCGGGAATCACAACCGTGATTCGAGACCAGACCCCTTTCTTTCTCCAACAAAAATGGCGAGCACTGGAGCATGCAACCGAGCCAGCACGCGCGACTTGGCCAGATAAATCACTTTGACGGGAACGTGCAGTTCACCCCGCCGTGTCGGCCGCAGCCTGTCCCTGCGCCACATACCGCCAAAACGCCTGCTATGCCTGCTCGTTGAACTCAGTCCGCATCAACTCCCCCGCGCGAGTCACGATCATGTTGCGATAATCCGATTCCTCCACCGGATCGCCGTTGTCCGGAGCCACCAATCGCTCCAGATCGGGATCAGCCAGCATCAGCAACGATTTTTGTGACGAAGGTTCCGTCACGGATTCACGAGCGCCGTGCGCAGCCAACCGCGAAAACTCTGACCCGAGTCGTAGGTGAACTCCGGTAGTTTCTGGTACAGCGGCAAAAAGGCGTCCTGCACGAGATCGCACGCATCGTCTTGTCATCCAAGAGGCCAACCCCGGTGACGCAACAGCGGTGTGTACTGCCGGACGAAATGCTCCCAAGCTTACCGCTCGTCAGGACGACGGAATCATTCGAGCAAGCTTGGTGGTCTGATCAACATGGCAGCGCTTATGGGCCGGCGATCGTGCTTTGGCTTAGAGAGTCGTTTGAAAAGTCAGACCTTCGATGGTGCATCGCCGCGTCAGTCGCGACGACGCACACCTCTTGTCGATTGAACGCCAGTTGCCGAGCACGCACGCGGCGATAGCCCCAGGAGCGGATGCGTTTGTGAAACAGCGGCAGTTCGGCGGCCAGTGCGAGGTCGGTCAGTTTGAGTGTCAGTAGCAAGCCTTCAATGTGGACGCTGGGCTGAGTCACAATCGCCTCGACTGTGTCGAGCGTGTACTTCGGAGCGACATTCGCATCCATCGCCAGCCAGCGGAACGATTGAAAATCGTTTCGTTCGACTTTCTTGGCTCGTGATCGCAGATGGGTGAAGTTCGGATTGGCCAGCAGCAGCGGATCCATCTCAGCGGGATCGATGCCCGTCACCAGACAACCACGATCCAGCAACGCCTGGCATGAGCCGCCCGGAGAACTGCCGACCTCGACAAACCGATCACCCGCTTGAACGGGGAGTTCGGACCACCGCAGGGCTTCTTCGATCTTGAGATACGCTCGCGAGATCATGTTGTCCGGCGAGTCGATCACCGGCACGCCACCCGGCCAGCGAGTCTCGACGGCGTTCGCTCGATGCCAACCGAACCACCATTCGTTTGGCTCGACGATGACGCAATCCAAAATTCGGTCGTCGACGTTTGCGTCTTCATTCAACGCCAGCGACCAAGTGATGCTGTTGCCTGTGAGCCTGAGGGTGCTCGTCCCCGGTTTCTGAGGCACATCCAACCGAGGGCTAGCGTCCACCGGTTCATGGACTTGGTGGTCGGCGATGCTCACATCCGGTTGCTGTTCCAGGATCAACTCGCCAATTCCCTCGGCCAGCGGAGTGATCCCAGGTTCAAAATCGGAATCTCCCGGAACAAAACGATCACGCTGCCAGACATGCAGATGTCGGAACTGCGACAACACATCCACTGGATACCGCTCGACGAACGGCTTCCAAAATTCGCGAGCCAACTGCCGCCCGTCGGTCCCGATCGCTTTCCCGAATGAAAAACCCCAGGTCCGAGCAAACACGCAGTTCAACTCAAACTTGCGATCGCGAGCGACCTCGTCGGGAATGCGAAACGTCAGAAACCCACGACGCGAAAACGCGAACCGAAAACTCGGATGCTTTCGGGCGATTTCGTTTTTGACCGTGGCTTCAGAACCAACTTGGCAGACGACAAACAAAAAATGAACTGACATCGACGCAGTGTATCGCCAGCGGTTCCTCGCCCCCAACGCTGATAAGCCCATGCAGTGGCGAAGTCCAATTCCGCTTCCGACGGGGCATGATCGACGAACAACCTAAACACGGAGTCGATAATCAACATCGACTTGGCTCGAGGATCGACTCACGCCCGTATCACCACCGGGGGAGATTCGTGAGTTTCCAGTGTTCGATCATCATGCTCGGAGCTGCCAGGCCGTCTCCCATTTGTGATCGGTTCCTGAAAGCGAGCGGTCAGGCTTTGCCAGTCGATGATCAGCGAGCCGCCGGTCGCGGCGTGTTGTTTTTCCCAGTTCATCAGCAGGTCCAGACAGGCGTGATCGATGTAGGTCAGCTCGTCAAAGTGGACGTGCAGGTCGAGGCTTTGCGGAACGGTGTCCAGAAACGCGGCCAATTTCGGGAGGCTCAGGAACGTCGCCGTTCCTTGGAGGTACAGGTCGATGCGACGGCCGGAGGTGTCACGCTCGTCTCGAATCGCCAGGTGGCCGAGGGTGTAGAGCAGTTTCGCGATCGCAAGGCCGAGTCCCAAAAGCACGCCGGGGAGCACGCCCCAAAAGACCGTGGTTGCGGCCGTCACCGCGTAGATCGCAATCTCGCGGCGGTCTTGGTCCCAAAGTTCTCG
>VGZH01000085.1 GCA_016872645.1 Planctomycetota bacterium
CGGCGGTCCTTGGCCGTGCTGACTTTCATCAGCATCAGATCGCGTTCGACAAACTTCTGGTCGGAGAAGTCGATTACGCGGACGACGTTGATGATTTTTTCAAGCTGTTTGCGGACCTGGTCCAGCACCCGCTCGTCCCCTTCGACGACGAACGTGATCCGCGAATATTCGGGGTTCTCGGTCTCGCCGACCGCAAGACTTTCGATATTGAACGCGCGTGACGCCAACATCCCGGAGATGTGCGCCAGCACACCCGGTTGGTTCATCACCAGCGCCGAGAGGACATGTTTCATTTCCTGAATCACCTTCGGAAACAATTCCTTCCGACGATCTACCCGGCAAAATGCCCAAAGTTCATCGGAAAGGGGCGGCAGTCTAAGGTCGGTTCCGTCGATTCACAACGCTTCAGAAGTCGGCTGCAACCTCTCAAAAATGCGCGAGTTCTCGCTGAAAACCGACTCGGCGGCGTCACAGAATCGCCAGCGGATTGCGTCGTTCTTCGAGCGTACCGCGCGTCACGCCAACTCGATTGGCCGCGTTGAGCTTTTTCCAGACGTCGCGGCCGGCGAGTTGGCCCGACAACAGGTCGCGGTAGGAATCGAGGATCAGCCGAATCTCGTCCGACGATTCGTCGAGCAACTCGACTCGAAAGTTTCGCACGCCGCGCGACTGCAACTCGGAAACGACCTCGGCACCGCTTTGAGGGATCGCGTTGAACAGCGTGTTGCGGCAGCCGACGTCGGCAGTCAGACGGTGCTCGATCCCCTGTCGGTCGCGCAAATGGACATCATGAAGATCGCAGGGGCGGCCACAGTTTGTGGCATTCGTCCCCGGAGAGAGGACCGCGCAGAACACACAGTGCTCCATGTGGAACATCGGCATATGCTGGTGAATTACGACCTCCAGCCATTCGGGCGGGCATACGGCGACCAGATCGAGCAGTTGATCGCGGTTCAGATCGTACGAGGCTGTCAGCCGTCTTGCCCCGTGCTCCATCAAGAACTGAGCGGTCAGTTCGTTGGTCACGTTGAGTGAGAAGTCGGCGACGAACGGTACCCCTTCGTTCGCGAAGAACCACAAGCCGCCGAGGTTCCGCACGAGGAGGCCATCGGCTCCGTGTTTCAACAGCGCGCGGAACAAGCCGGTCTCGTCCGGCTTCTGAATGCGTGGTGTTGCCAGCCAAATGTCGGCACCGGCTTCGTGTGCGATCGAGACCGCTTCGCGATACTCGCGGATGTCCTGAAAATCGGCTGCGAGCTTTCGTTCGCCGTGCGCAAGGACGGTTTGCAGTTGTTCGAGCGTGCGACAGAGAACGTGCAGCACTTTGGAGTGCGGTGTGTCAACGCCGCCTTGAATCTTTGACTTGGAGTGATCCGTTGAAGCACTGGCAGAAGAACCTAAAGCGGCGCTGACACGCCGTACTCCACAGTCGGCCCGCAGGGCCGCCAGCACCGGTTCGCTGGCGATGCGTCGTTGCGGGGCATGTGTGGCTGACAATTCCAGCTGGCGGATCATCTCGTGCCGAAGTTCGCTCAACACGCTCAGCGGGATCATCGGCGAGCCGTCGATCGTCGCGTCCAGGCTGCGCAGTTCGTAAACGGTCTGTCCCAGGCGACCGAGTTGCGACCTCAAAAAATCTGCTGTCACCGGGTGCTTCTTCGCTTCTTCCAGCGGCGAGGCTGACGACACGTCGCACGCGGCCCCGTTCGGCGACCGTCCAACAATTCGCAGCGGCTGACCGACGCTCGCTTCGACTCGCAAATTGAGCGAGACGCGGCGGAGCGGGTCGGCACTCGTGAACGTCTTTCGCAATCGAGCGGACAGCTTCGGGTCATCCGTCTTCCAAAGTTGCTGTCCCGGCCAGAGCCGCTCGAAGTCGATCGCTCCGCGCTGAAACGTTAGCTCAACGAGACCGCTTGAGATCGGCTGATCGAGCTGGCGACCACGTTGCCAAACCTCGAAAACGCGGCCACCTTGTTCGTCGTTGTCCGCGCGATTCCCTTCAAAAACAAGCCCGTCACCCGCCGCGATGCCGCATGCAAGTTGAACAGCAACTCGGCCACGAGCCGCCGACTTCACCGTGCCGAGAAACACGCCACGCTTCGCCGAGGAGATCGCCGGCACAAGCATCTTGTGGTCATCGCCACGCAGCCAACCGGGCGAGAAGCCGCGAGAAAAAGAGAGCTGCATCTCTTCGACATCCTGCCTCGAGAATTCGACTTGCTGCTTCGCGAACGCCGCGTCGATCGCGCGGCGGTAATGCCGAGTGATGTTCGCAACGTACTCGGCCGACTTCAGCCTGCCTTCGATTTTGAACGAGATCACGCCCGCGTCGATCAATTCCGGCGTCAGCTGATACGCCGCCAAGTCCTGTGGGCTGAGCAAATACTTTTGATCACCGAGGTCCACATCCTCGCCGTCGCAAACTAACTCGTAAGGCAAGCGACACGCCTGAGCACACTGCCCCCGATTCGCGCTCCGCCCGCCGAGCGATTCGCTCGTCAAACACTGCCCGGAGTACGCCACACAGAGCGCTCCATGGACGAACGCTTCCAGCGGCATGTCGGTCTGCGATGAAATCTTCGCAATCTGATCCAGCGACAGCTCGCGGGCCAGCACGACTCGCTCGACACCAAGCTCCTTCGCGATCTCAATCCCCTCCACGCTGGTCAACGTCATCTGCGTCGAAGCATGAATCGGCAGATCGGGACAGATTGCTCGGATCAACCGCGCGACTCCGAGGTCTTGCACGAGCACGGCATCGACACCGGTCTCGGCCGCGACGCGGATGACTCGTTCGACTTCGGGCAACTCGCCAGTGAACACCAGCGTGTTGAGTGTCAGATAGCCCTTCACGCCACGCTCGTGCAGTAGTCGGATCAGTTCGGGAAGCTGCTCCTCGGTGATGTTGGTTGCGCGAGCCCGCGCGTTGAAGCCGGTGTCGAGGCCAAAGTAAACGGCATCCGCCCCATTCTCGACGGCGGCGCGAGCACATTCGAGATCGCCCGCAGGGGCGAGTAGTTCTGGGCGAATCCCTTTGGAGTGCGGTGTGTCAGCACCACTTTGGACATTTGGATCCAAAGAGTCATCTCGACTTGCAGGACTGGTGCGTGAATTAATCAAGGCATTTTAAAGCGGTGCTGACACACCGCACTCCAAGATTACAGCGATTGTCCGATGGCGTAGATCGCGGCTGTGTCGAGCACTTGATCGTTCGACTCAAAGAGACGACCGATGGCCGCTCGGTGGATTTTCATTTTCGAGCCACCGACTCCGATGGCTCCGTAGCAGAGTTGACCGTCGCGATCTCTGGCCTTGTCCATGACTTCGACTCCGCCGATCCCCAGCGGCGGGACGGCGTTCAAATCGACACAAACGCGCAGCGACTTCAAACGGGCTCGACGTTGGGCAGAGAGGAGTTCGATACCGGCGGCTCCGGCCGCGATGATGAGCGACACGCCGTCACACGCTTCCGCGAGTTCCGCATCGGTGCCGGTCGCGACCGGAGTGACGCGCGCGGCGGAGACGACACTCGCGATTGCCATGCAGGTTTGGTTTGCCTTGTCACGCGTGCGTGAAGCGACTCGGACTTCGGCACCCTCTGCCGCGAGAATTTGAGCCGCTCGATGTCCGACCGGCCCGGTTCCCGCCAGGACGAGAGCCGTTGCGCCGGACAACGGCACATGCTTGCGACACGCCAGTACTGCGGCCGCAGCCGTTGTGTTCGATCCGTTCGAGTCCATCATCGTCGAGACTCGCATCGGCCCGAAGAACGTCTTTTGAACTTTAGAAAGGAGTTGCTCACCGGCGGCGACGTTGCTGCCGCCAATGAAGATCGCGGTGTTCGTCAGGTCCGGCACGCCGCGCGTGAAGATCGCTCCGTGGACAAGGCCGACGACGTTTTCGGGTGTGACGCCGCCGTAGGAAAACAGCTCATCGACGCCGGAGTCGATCGCGACGACTCGGTCAAAGACGGACGGCTGCGGGTCAGTGTCGAATTGAATCAGGATTTTGCGCATCGTTACTCACCAACAGAAATATCGAACCGGGCGGCATCAGCCCCCGGACTCTCACCGAAGTGGTTTGTCGCCCGGGAGCTGGCGCCGCCCGGCTTACGGAATCACGTTTGCACTGAAACACAACGACCCGGCCTCACGTTGAAGCCGGGTCGCGAATCGTATCGTCAAACAGCCAGAACTAGCCCGCGAAGAACGGGTGCTTGGCGGAGTCCTTCTTGGCGACCATTTCGTCGGCGCTCGGCTCGTTCTTCATGGCGCGAGCGATCGACAGCATGGTGGCTTCGTAGTTGTATTGGAAGATTTTCTTGTCGTCGTTGGCCTGCCAGTGAATGAACACGCCGCAAACGATAACCAGCTTCTCGGCCTGGTCCTTCGGGATGATCCCTTTCTCGACGCTGTCGGCGACGGCCTTGGCGACGGCGTACTGCGCCGGACCGAACATGTGGACCGCTTGCTTGGCTCCCTTGATCGTGACTTTGGTGATCATCACGGTGGCCGGCTTGACGGCGAGGTTCGGGGTCAACACGGCCAGCAGATTGCTGTGCCCGGCGCTTTGGCGGGACAGAGCGTTCGCGAATGCGACTCCCACCGGGCCATCCTTGTCACCGATCAGCAAATCGATGTGAGCCACTTCGTTACCTTCACCGCACAGCGCTTCGCCGACATGCATCGACATGGTTGCAACTCCTCAATTGAAATGGACGGGGACGGCCGCTGTTTCGGTCGCACAGTTGTGGACGAACCAAGTCGCGAAGCACCGCGCCCCAGAAATTTCGAGAACGCGGACGCTCCGCATCTCGCGACCCCGACGGTCGATCTGAAACGGGCGATGGTGTATCAACTGCCGAAACGCTTCGCCAGCCAGTCGAAGAGCCCCACCGACCGCCTTCATGACGACTTCACACCCATCGCTGCTGATTCTTGGTGCGAGCACCCGCGCCGCCGCCGCCAGTGCCGTGCGAGCCGGCTTCGATCCCGTCTGCGCCGATCGTTTCGGCGACGAGGACTTGCGACGCATCGCCTCGGTCATCGCCGTAGACAATGACCTGCGCCGCACGTTGGAGGCCGTCAAAGCGCTGCCCCCTACGCCGTGGATTTACACCGGCTCACTGGAGAACGATCCCAAGTTCATCGCGGCCGTCAGCGAGCGGCATCCGCTGATCGGCAACTCGCGCGAAGTGTTGCGAAAAGTCCGCGATCCAATTTGGCTGGAGCGAACACTGCGAACACACGACTTACCCGCGCTGCGAGTTCGATCCGTTGGTCGCTTGGACGCCCTCGTCCGAGCGACTGGCAACTCGGACCAGGACGTCCAAGCGACGAGCGAGCGCTGGCTGCTCAAACCGACTCGCGGCGGAGGCGGCTGTCGCATCGCAGTTTGGTCAGGTCAACCGCTGCCGCCCAATGAACGCTATTACCTTCAAGAGCACCGCCACGGCACTCCGATGTCCGCGCTCTTCATTGCCCGACCAGACTCTGCTGAGTTGATCGGCGTCTGCGAGCAACTCATCGGTCCCACGTTTGGCGCACCGAGTGAGTTCGGCTACTCCGGTTCCATCGGCCCGATCGCCGTGAGCGACCCAACTCGCAAGCTGCTGCAACGACTCGGAGACGCGCTGACTCGCGAAGCCCAACTGCGCGGCCTGTTCGGCATCGACTTCATTCTCACCGATGACATTCCGTGGCTCGTCGAACTCAACCCGCGTTACACCGCCTCCGTCGAAGTTCTCGAACGAGCGACCGGCCGAGCGTTGCTGTCCGAGTATGGTCTTTCCGCCCTGTCCCATTTCCAAAAGGGCGACGCGAAGAATGCGACTGCGCCGGAACCGAAAACTTTCCCATCCATCGTTGGCAAACAAATCGTGTATGCCACCCACGATCTAACGGCGCGGTCGATCGACGCACTCATCCGACCGGCCGACGCTCTCGAATTACCGCTGATTGCCGACATTCCAGTTTCCGGAACGGTCATTGCCTCCGGCTGGCCAATCTGCACCGTGTTCGCAGAGACGCAATCCGTCGCTGAGTGTCGCCGGCTGCTCGCGGCTCGCCAGAAAGCGGTCCTGACGACCCTGCGAGATGGAGCGACAGGTCACGGCTTGAGCACATGAAAGACGTCGAATTGCTCGTCAACCAAATGTAATTCCACTTCGGTTCCAGGGAAGACATCGGCAGCAATCCCGTCTCTGACCCGGCGCAACTCAGCGACGACCTCCGGCTTGCTCAGCATCTCTTTTTGAAACCCGAGATGCACTTCTTTGGCGGTTCCTCGCTGAGCCAGCTTGAGCAATGCCGGACCTTCGCGAAACAGGTCCGACATGAAAAGGGCCAATCGCTGCGCGTCATCACGCTCGATTTCCGCTGAGTAGAAGACCTCGGTCTTGCGTTCGACAATTCCATGTCGCAGATCCGCTCTTGGAGAGACGGTCTTGAGTGGCCTCAAATGGTCGTCGCAGACAATCACTTCCACAGGAGCGTCGTCGAAAACATCCCGCGACATCCTGGCTCCGTCGAAGACCAACTGCTCGATCACCTGATCGCTACTTTGGAACTCCGGCTTCAGGATCATGTGGAATTGAACTCCCACCGCCGACTTCGTGACTTTGACGGTCGCTTTTGCGGTGGGAGTCCAGGCACGCGTCAGATAGGCGGCGAGTCGCTCGGCATCGGCTTTGGTGGCTCCGTTCGAGTAATAGACTTCGATATTTCCTTGTTCAATTTTGTCGAGCACAATGCCGATATCCGAGTGCTTCCTGGAGACACCAATCGCGCCGCCGACCAGCAGTACGACACACAAAACACCCGCCGCAAGGTTTCGGGAGCGCCGTCCGGGCAGCGACTCTGACGTGAATGGCTGAGCCTGCACCAACCCGATCAGAAAGCCGCCGAACAAGCCGCCAAGGTGAGCGGCGATGTCGATGTTTGGCTGAGTCAGTCCAAAGAGCAGATTGTAGCCGAGAAATCCCATGCCACTGCTTTTCAGTTGGGCCAGAGTTTCTTTGGGGATTGAACCGCGGTCTCTGGCCAAGATGGCCAATAGCGCGCCATAGATTCCAAAGATCGCGCCGGAAGCGCCGGCGCTGACCATCAACGGATGCCACATCAGGCTGGCGAGACTAGCGATCAATCCCGCCGACACATACATCAACAGAAAACCGACATTGCCCAACATCCGCTCGACCAGCGGCCCGCCGCACAAGAGCACCCACATGTTGAACGCGAGGTGGATGATTCCAATGTGAACCGTCATGCACGTCAGCAGTCGCCACCATTGTCCCGAAAGAGTCAGAGGACCGAAGTTCGCGCCCCAACTCACCAGCTTTTCCACGTTGGGTTCGAAGACTCCCGCGCCGGTGGCCGCCATCAACACGAAGATGAGAACGCTCAATCCCGCCAGGCACTGAGTCACAAACACACGCGGCGTGAGTTTCGATAAGGCATATTGAAACGTTGCCAGCCGATACTCAGGTGACAGCGACTCACCGACGGAAGCATCGAATTGCAGCGGTACTTCCGGCGGCATCTCGAAGCTCGGCGCGGCCTCAGCGGTTGCCTGCAGTTCGCTGAGAGACGGAATAGAAACCGACATCCCGCAGTCGCTGCAAACCTGGAAGGTATTCGCCTCGTTCTCGGAAACTTCGAGAACTTGACCACAACGACAGGTCACAGAATAGGACATCGCTGCCTCCCATTCAGAAAATGGTTCAAGCCTGATTCACGAAACGAGGCTTTGATCCAAGGCCGATGCCTCAAAACAAAGCCTCTATTTCCACCAGACTCTGAGACGGAACCTGTCGATTGGCGGCTCAGAGCCCTTTCTTGATGATCAGCTTCAGCAGGTCGCCGACGCGATTGCTGTAGCCCCATTCGTTGTCGTACCAGCTCACCAGCTTGAAGAACTTGTTGTTGAGTTCGATGCCGCTGCCTTTGTCGAAGATCGAGCTGGCCGGGCAATGAATAAAGTCGGTGCTGACCACTTCGTCCTCGGTGTATTCGAGAATGCCCTTGAGGTAAGTCTCGCTGGCCTTCTTCATGGCGGCAGCGATTTCAGCGTAGCTAGTTTCCTTCACGGTCTTCACGGTCAGGTCCACGACGCTGACGGTCGGAGTCGGCACGCGGAAGGCCATGCCGGTCAGCTTGCCTTTGACTTCGGGACAGACCAATGCGACCGCCTTCGCAGCTCCGGTCGCGGACGGGATGATGTTCTGAGCCGCGGTGCGGCCACCCTTCCAGTCCTTCTTGCTGGGTCCATCGACCGTCTTCTGAGTTGCGGTGTAGGCGTGGACGGTCGTCATCAGGCCTTCGTCGATGCCGAACTCTTTGAGCAGCACATGCACGACTGGCGCAAGGCAGTTCGTCGTGCAGCTCGCGTTCGAGATGATGTTGTGCTTGGCCGGGTCGTATTTGTCACAGTTCACACCCATCACAATCGTGATATCTTCGCCCTTAGCCGGGGCAGAAATAATGACCTTCTTGGCTCCGGCGGTGATGTGCCCCTTGGCTTTTTCGGCTTCGGTGAACAGTCCGGTCGATTCGATGACGATGTCGACACCCAACTGTTTCCAGGGCAACTCGGCGGGGGACTTCGCGCTGACGACGGCGATGTCCTGACCGTTCACGACCAGGATGTCGTCCTCCGCCTTATCCGGCGAGGACTTCTTGCTGCTAACGGCGCCAGCGAAGCGGCCTTGCGTCGAATCGTACTTCACGAGGTACGCCAGGTTATCAGCCGGGACGATATCGCCGACCGCGACCACTTGGACTTCCTTGCCGACGAGACCTTGTTCGACCATCGCTCGGAAGACCAACCGCCCGATGCGGCCAAAACCATTGATTGCAACTTTGACCACGACACATTTCTCCTTGAAAACTGGCTGCCAAGCCGGAGCATGAACTGCTCTCCCAAGCTTGGCCGGTTGAAAAGCGGCGTAAGTTTAGTCCGCCAGAGAAGCGATTTCCAATCGGCCCCGTCGCCCAACGGACGGCTCAAACCGGCTTGAGGATTTGCAGCTTCACGGATCGTACGAAGTCCTTGACCTTCGGTCGGTACTCGACCATGTGCGGCGCGACGAGATGAGCTTGCAGATGCTCCAAGCTCTCCCAACGCTCGACGACCGTCACGACGTCGGCTCGCAGCGAGCCCTGAGCCGCGATGCCTGTCTCCGCGTCGATGGTCGGGCCGTAGTCGAGACAACCCGCCTCGGCTCGAACCGGTGCGACGATTCTGTGGAACTCGGTCAAGAACGCGTCGCGTGTGCCGGGGTTCAGTTCAATAGTGGCGATGACGTGGATCACAGTGAGATCTCCAAATCTAAGTGAGCTCGCCCCGAGTGTAATCGAGGGCTGTTATTCAATGCGACCGGCTGGCGTTCGCAACTCAGACGACGATCAGAAGCAACGCGGGGTTTCGGCTGTCCATGGGAACGACCAGGAAATATTCGTCGGCTTAAAGGAGGCGTCTCGCATTGATGCTCACGAGGATCCGACGCAGTTCGTCGCAGACCAAAGGCCGCAATTCCACGGCCGCCTGCCGGTCACCTCGCGACAGCCCATGCAAAATGTGAGTGACCACTTGGTTCATCGGAGTCGTCACAGGATTGCATGGATCGGCTCGCCGGTCGAAAGCGGGACCGGTTGACCTTCGGGCGTGCGCAGCAATCGATGCGTGTCGATGCCGAGCAAATGGTAAATCGTCGCGGCGAGATCTTCAGGTCCGACCGGATCGCGTGCGGGATAAGCGGCTTGACGGTCCGAGGCTCCATGCACGTTGCCGCCTCGCAGGCGGGCTCCGGCAAGCACCACGGTGTTGCACGCGGCCCAGTGATCGCGGCCGGCGTTCTTGTTGATTGTCGGCGTGCGGCCGAATTCGCCAAGCCAGACGATCAGCGTTTCGTCGAGCATGCCGCGCTCCTCCAGATCGAGCAACAGGGCCGAGAAGCCTTGATCCATATTGGGCAGCAGCTTCTTCTTGTGCAGGTTGAAGTTGTCCGAGTGCGTGTCCCAGTAGGCGTCGTCCCGTTCCCAATTCACCGTGACCAAAGAGACGCCAGATTCGACCAGTCGTCGAGCCAGCAGGCAACCTTGGCCGAATGGAGTCCGGCCGTATCGCTCGCGCAGCGGGGCCGGTTCTTGAGAGACGTCGAAGGCGCGTCGTACGGCGGGAGAGGTCAGCAGCTCAAACGCTTGTTCGTGGTAGCCGCCGACTTTTTGGACGTTCGCCAATTGATGCAGCTGCGCGGACTGCTGGTCAATCTGGGCGAGCAAGTTTCTGCGGTCGAGCAGTCGTTGCGAATTGTCGATCGGCGGCAGTGGCTGAAAGTCGGCGCGGTTTGCGTGCTGCGGGATGAACAGCGGATCGAATTCTTGTCCCAGGAATCCTGCGAAGAAACCGGGGAAGATGTGATTGTTCGCCGATACTTGATTCGCCGGCGCGTTGAGGCTGACGGATGCTGGCATTCGCGAATCACGTCGACGCAGCGTGTGATTCGCGATCGCTCCGAAGCATGGAAAATCGTCTGCCGCGTTTTGCGGATTCGTTGCCGGGCGGCGATGACGGACTCCGGAGAGCATGTAGTGCATCGCGACTGTGTGCGTATTGTCGGGATGCGTGAGTGATCGGATTTGCAGATACCGATCGGCCATCCGGGCCAGTCGAGGAATGTGCTCGCTGACCTGGATGCCCGGCACGTTGGTCGCGATCGGCTGGAACTCGCCGCGCACGGACGTCGGTGCTTCCGGCTTCAAGTCCCAAGTGTCTTGATGAGCCGGCGCACCGAACATGAACAGCACAATGCAGGCTTTGGCTCGCGGCGTTCGTTCGATCGCTGCGGCTTGGTTCTGCCAGAGTGCGGGCAATCCAAGTCCCGGCAGGCCCAGTCCGCTCAATCCGCCGACACGCAACCATTCACGGCGCGAGAGACCCTCGCACGTTCGGACTGGTTGGCCGGTGATCGTGAGCATGCACTGATCCTCTGCAGCTGCCACGGGACACGGGCATGATAACGGCCGCGGGACTGATTGCGACGCTTTGGCCGGTCGGCGTACGACGGCAGAACAATCGGTATCACGGACGCCACATGTTCAGCCGCTGCAACTCCTGCAAGTCGTCATCGCCCGTGGGATGATTCAATTTGCCGGGTGCAATGGGGCACGCTATCAAGCTGGGAGCCCCCTCTTGGAATGCCGGGAGTGATTAAGCCGTGAAGACGCCGACTTCAGAGCCAGATCCGCCGACACCCGAACCGGTGTCGCCGGCTGCGCCAAACGTAGAAGTCATCAACGACTCGAAGCCACGCGAGTTGAAAGATGTGTCCTGGCCACAAGTGGTGATGAGTACCGTCGAGATCGTGTTTTGAATTCTGCTGTACGCGACGGATTACTCATGGAATCGGTTGAGGAACGAATCTATCTGGCTCCGCACACGATGGAGACGCAGCTTGGCCACGCCTGCGAAGATCTCGTTTTCGCGGTGATCGAAAGTGTAAAGGTCGTTGACAAGCCTGTGTCGCCAGTGCCACTTGGAGAGGTGAAAACAACTGCCACCAGCGTGAAGGACTCTGGAAAACTGGCGACGGGAGCGGAGGATGAGAAGAAGCAAATCGGGACTAAGAGCGCGGCTGATCCGAAAGTTGAGAAAGCGCCGGTGGTGAAAGCCGAAGCCCCCAAAGGAATCGCTTCTCGCGACACGCCAATCGGTCTCACGAGCTGCGGCCTTCTTTTACTCGGCGCTGATTTACACTCCGACCAACACAGCGCTGTTGACGTTGTTCGCCGGTCTGCCGGGTGGGTGCGTCAGCAACATCTAGTATTCGAGGATGACACTCGAGGAACGGAAGAGACGTAAGCCGCACGAGGACGCGATCCTTTCGGAGAATCCCTGGTCGGCCACGATGCGCGGGTTCGTAATTTACTTGTGCATGGTCGCTGGCCTGTATGCGGTCCCGGACGACCCGTTCAAAGACAGTTCGTCTGGGCAATACGCTCGACTGGCAGGCTCGATGTCGCTGGTGGCGTTCATCGTCGGCTTTGATCCATCGCAAATCAGTGCCTGGTTGCGCATGGCCGCCAACAAGTCGAGTTCCGATTCTGGAATCTCGCAGGGCGGTTCGTCGGCGAAGACTTAATACAGGGGTCGCGAGAATTTCATCGTGGACGTTGGCACAATTCCGCGAACCGAGCATTTGCGGCTTGCCAGGCGGCTGGCTCGGACGGCTCGTAGCGTTTCATTTCGCACGACTGGCGGACGACTTCGCGGATCTCTGCGAGCGAACCGATTTCGCCGGCCGTTCGGGCTTGCACAAGCACGTTGCCCAGCGCGGTGGCTTCGACGGGACCGGTCACCACCGGGCGGCCGCAAGCATTCGACGTGAACTGGTTGAGCAACTCGTTCTTCGTGCCGCCGCCGACAATGTGGATGACCTCGATCGGTACACCGGTCAGCTCTTCCATCCAGCCGAGAACAATGCGGTACTTGAGCGCGAGACTTTCCAGGCAGCAACGAATGAGTTGTCCTTCGGATTCTGGGACCGGCTGATTTGTCGCTCGGCAGAAGTTTTGAATCGCCGTTGGCATGTCATCCGGGCTAAGGAAGCTTGGATCGTCCGGGTCGATCAGCGACGCGAATGGCTTCGCGGCGGTCGCCAGTTGCACCATCGGCCCGTAGTCGAGCGGCTTACCATGACGTTCAAACGAGCGGCGGCATTCCTGCACCAGCCACAAGCCCATAATGTTTTTCAGCAGTCGATAGGTGCCGTCGATACCCCCTTCGTTCGTGACATTCAGTTCCAGCGCGCGCGGTGTAACGACGGCCTGCTGAACCTCGACCCCCATCAGTGACCACGTTCCCGAACTGATGTAGGCCCAGTTCGGCGATCCGGTGTTTACGGTCGGAACTGCAGCGACCGCACTTCCAGTGTCGTGCGTCGCCGGAGCAACAACGTCGATCCGGCCGAGATTCGTCCGGCGAGCGATCTCGTCCCGCACGGATCCCAACTTTGTGCCAGGTGCGACGACCTCGGGAAAAAAGTGCGATGGGATTTCCAATCGCTGCAGCATGTCGAACGCCCACGCCCGTTTCGTGGCATCAAAGCACTGTGTCGTGGTGGCGTTTGTGAACTCCACAACCCGGCTGCCGCACAGCAGCCAGTTGATGTAGTCAGGCATCATCAAGAAGACATCAGCCAACTGCATCAGGTCGCGATTGGTCTGGCTCATCGCCAGCAGTTGATAGAGCGTGTTGATCTCCATGAACTGCAAGCCGGTGGCAGCGAAAATCTCGCCGCGGGAGACCTTCGTCAGCGCATGATTCAACATCCCTCGCGAACGAGCGTCGCGGTAATGGCACGGCGCACCGAGCATCTCGTTGGTCTTGGTCATCAGAACGTAATCGACTCCCCAAGTGTCGACCCCGATGCTGGCGATTGCCGATCCGAACTTCGTGGCTGCAGCACTCAGACCGTTTTGAATGTCGGACCAGAGTCGCAGGACGTCCCAGCGCAAGCTGCCGCCAAGGTTGACCGCGCCGTTCGGAAAGCGATGCAACTCTTCCAACTGCACTCGCTGACCATCAAACAGACCCGCGACCACGCGGCCGCTTTCGGCTCCCAAGTCGATCCCCAGATAACATCGCTCCGACATGCTGCCGCCTCACGATTGAGTTCCTGCGTTTGTCACAACCAGACCTAAGACAGCATGACGAACGGCACGGCGTCCATCTAGGGAACAATACGTCGATCGGACGACGATCCATCAAGCCGCTTCGCGCGCGATGCCGAGCACACAAATGTCGTCGGTGGGATGCCGGGTACCGAGCCTTCGTTGCCGGTCTCTGTCGTTTTTTGATGTGGTTGCCCCGAAGCCAGCAGCTGTTTGGACGCCTCCCAATCGATGGTCAGTCGCGCGATGATCGAGCGGTCGTCATCACGTCCAGGCCTCATCGGGACGGGAGAGAGTTTGTCTTGAAGATCGACAATCTGAATCTCGTCGGCGGGGCAAGCACAACCAGACCCGACATGATCAACCTAGATCCTGCAAGGTGTGATTCAGCAGAAGTAGGAAACCTGACAGTGAACGCGGCATCTTCTTGCCGTCGTTGACTGAAATCTGCCAGCACGAAATTGTGAGCCGGTCGTTTTTCGGGATTGGAAGCTGCGATTGGCAAAATATCGAGGCACGTTGTCGCTGACGGCTCGGTGCGGTACGTTGTTGTTCAAGGATCAGGGAATCCGATGAAAATCCTGGGCGACCCGTGGTCACCAGTGTCCATTTTTACCCCGAGCGATCATGCACTCACCCATTTTTCAGCAACTCCAGCCGGTGCGGCATCGCCAGTCGATCGCCAGCGTGATGCGTGCGGCCGTCTATGGGCTGACGGCTGGCTCGAGCACGGCCGTGGTTTTTGCCGTGCTTCGGCTGTTGGGTTGGATTTCGTCGGCCGAGATGGGGTGGGGGCTGCTGTTGGGGCTGCCGACGGTTGCCGCAGGCTCGGCTGTCGTGCGGCGGCTGAAAACGGATTGGCTTCCCGCAGCACGTGCGATCGACGAGCACTACGAGTTGAAAAATCGGACCGAGACGGCGCTCGCCTTTTTGCGTCGGGATCGGGTCGATGACTTTGAGCAGTTGCAACTCGCGGATGCGGCACGGCACCTGCAGCGGGTTGAGGCCCGGCAAGTCGTCTCGTTGTCGCTGCCGAAGTCATTTTTCTGGGTGTGTGCCACAACGGCGCTGGCGGTCGTGTTGCTCTGCTGGCCAGCGGGACACTCGCAAGTCAGTGCGGGGCCATCGCAACCGCTCGGCGCGATCGTCGATGAGGCCGAGATCGTCGCCGATGATTTGCAAGAATTACTCGACGCACTGCCGGAGGACCATGATCCGGAAATCGATGCGCTCGTCAAAGAGCTGCTCGCGAAGGCGGCCGAGATGAAAGAGCCAGGGGTCGATGTCCGCGAAGCGCTCGCCAAGTTGTCGGAAATGCAGTCGGAACTGCAAGCGGTCGCTGCTGAGCTCAATGTTGCTGCGATCGACGAGCAGATGAAAGCCATCGGCGAAGCGTTGCAGTCGGCAGAGGCTCTGCAAGAGGCCGGCAAAGCATTGCAGGAAGGTCAGTACGACAAGGCTTCTGAGCAATTGGCGAAGCTCGACATGCCAAAGCTCGATCGCAAGGAGTCGCGAGCCGTTGCGGGAAAATTGGAAAAGGCGTCGCAAGCTGCGGATCAAAAGGGTTTGAAAAAGCTCGCCGAAGCCGCCAAGCAGTCGGCCGAGGGATTGGAGAAGGACAACCAGTCGCAGACCAAGCAGGGAATCAGCAAGCTCGCTGATGCTGCCAAGCAGCAAGGCAACACGAAGAAGATCAGCGATCTCCTGAAGAAACAGTACGACAAACTGACCGAGTGCAAAGGCAACTGTCAGGCGAACGCCCAAGGCAACAAGCCCGGCGACAGGCCGCGGCTCAAAGCGGGGCGTGGTACCAACGAAACGGTTCAAGGGAGCCGTACGGAACTCGACGCGAAACGAAATGAAGAGAAGATTCAGGGTCTCAAAGGTGAGCAAGGTGACAGCGATACCGAAACGCTCACCACCAAAGAAGCCGAAGAGTCCGCGAAGCGTGAGCTGAAAGAGGTCTATCACAAGTATCGCAAGCTCAGCGACGCGGTGCTCGAGAGCGAAGACATCCCGCTCGGCCATCGCCAGACCATTCGCCGTTACTTCGAGGCGATTCGCCCGACCCGCGACGATGCCACACCCACCAACACAGAGAAAGAGTAAGCGGCGACGGTGAGGACTCCGATTTTGCCCAGTGATCTGCGCCGCCTCGTGGTGGAACAACTGAAATCCGGCGAACATGCGCGGATGTGGGTTGAGACTGACCTCGACGCGAATCTGAATTACGCGACGGGATTGCTGGCAGTCACCGAGTCGAGAGTGATTGGCATTCGCGTGGAGACCACGGCTTCGTCTCAGCCCGTCATCGAATCTTGGCTGCTGTCCGTTGTCGGCCAAGTCTCGGCCAAAGAGCACGGCGCAATCGGCACGTTTGAGCTGCGAACGGCCGCTGGAACAACCTCCATTTGGCGATACACGGTTGGCAAAGCGGTCATCGTTCACAAGCTGGTTCAGCAGATTGAGAAACTCAAGCTGGCCGAAGGGGACGTCGACGAAGCGGATGACACCGAAGAAGCGGAACTCGAACCTGACGCTCCGTTGCCGCCGATGACGAAGTCATTTGCACGCCTTTTACGATTCACGAAGCCGCACACGCAGATGATGTTTCTGGGCTTCGTGCTCACATTGCTCAGTTCGTTTTTTGCGACGGTTTCGATGCCGCTGCTCGGCGAAGTTCTCGATCATGTTCTGACGCCGTTCGCGAAAGAGACGACGCTTAAGACGCCGCCGGGAGGTGATCCGACGGTCATCCGCGTGATCGACGACGCGGTTCAGATTGCCGCCAGTCGCGCGCACGCGATCGAGCTGGCGAAGTGGTATCTGCTCGCGTTCACTGGCGCGGTCGTGATGTCCTGGCTGATCGGCTGGGCGCGGACGTTCGTGCTGGCCTGGATCAGTGAACGTGTCGCTGCCGACCTGCGCAATCAAACGTATGCGCACCTGCAACGGTTGTCGCTGGAATTCTTTGGCGGCAAGCGGACGGGTGACTTGATCTCGCGGATCGACACCGACACCGATCGCATCTGCTACTTCATCGCCGTGCATCTGACCGATTTTGCGTCGGATTTCGTGATGCTGTTTCTGATCGGAGCCTACGTCGTCTGGAAGGATTCGTGGCTGGGCATTGTCACGCTGCTGCCGCTGCCGATCATTGGTTGGCTGGTCCATGCCGTGCGAGCACGACTCCGCACCGGCTTCATGGCTGGCAGCCGAGCCTGGGCCGAAATGACGAACGTGCTGGCCGACACGATTCCCGGCATCCGCGTGGTCAAGGCGTTCGCCCAAGAGCAGCGCGAGATCGACCGTTTCCAGGTCCGCAACGCGCACGTCTTCAAGACAAATAACCACATCAACAAACTCTGGTCCGCGTTCAGCCCGTTGTTGGTGTTGATGTCCGACATCAGCCTGCTGCTGATTTGGGTGGTCGGAATTTGGCGAGTGCTCGATCATAAGTTGACGGTCGGTGTGCTCACGGCCAGTGTACTGCTCATCAACCGATTTTACGGCCGGCTCGAAGCTCTCAGTCGGATTGTCGAGCCGACGCAGCGAGCGGCAAACTCGACGCACCGCATCTTCGAGATCCTCGATCGAGTTCCGAACATCGCCGATCCGCCGCATCCGATTCGGCCAGGCCGGGTCAGCGGCGCGGTCGAGTTCCGCGAGGTGCAGTTCCGCTACGGCACACGCCCGATCCTCCGCGGCGTCGATTTGCAGATTCGCTCCGGCGAGATGATCGGCCTTGTCGGTCCCAGCGGTGCGGGCAAGACGACGCTCATCAATCTGGTCTGCCGCTTCCACGACGTTTCCGAAGGAGCGGTCCTGATCGACGGTCACGACGTGCGGCAACTGGCCCTCGAAGACTACCGCCGTAACATCGGCATCGTGTTGCAGGAGCCGTTCCTCTTTTACGGCACAATTGCCGAGAACATCGCCTACGGCCGTCCAGAAGCGACTCGCGAGCAAATCGTCTCCGCCGCCAAGGCCGCTCGCGCCCACGAATTTATCCTGCGGCAGCCCGATGGTTATGACAGCTTCGTCGGCGAGCGCGGCATGTCCCTCTCCGGTGGCGAGCGGCAGCGCATCAGCATCGCCCGCGCGCTGCTCATCGACCCGGCGATTCTGATTCTTGATGAAGCGACTTCCGCCGTGGACACCGAAACCGAACGGGAAATCCAACTCGCGCTTGAGAACCTGACTCGCGGCCGCACGACGATCGCGATCGCACATCGTCTCAGCACTCTGCGTCGAGCCGACCGACTCGTGGTTCTCGAACACGGCCGCATTACGGAAGTGGGTCGTCACGACGAACTGCTCGAACGCAGCGGCACGTACGCTCGACTGCACAAAGCGCAACTCGACATGGCTCACGGAAACGTCACGGAGGTGACGACATGATGGCCACTTTTTCGTTGATCAAAGACGAGCGAGGCCAATTGACGCTGCTCGATGCCGCCGGTCAGCGGCACGAGAACGTCGAACCGATTCGAGCCTTTCCCATCTCGGACCCATTACATTGGATTTCGCTCTGCGACCCGAACGGCCGCGAAATCGTGCAGATTCGCGACCTCGCCGAATTGCCCTTCGAGCAGCGGACGTTGTTGCTGTCGGAGGTGACGCGGCGCGAGTTTGTCCCGGTGATTCGGCGCATCGAGAGCATCTCGTCACTGGCCGAGCCATGCGAGTGGTTTGTCGAAACCGATCGCGGTCCGACGAGTTTTGTGCTCAACAGCGACGAGCACGTCCGCAAGCTAGGCCAGGACCGAGCGTTGATCCTCGATTCGCACGGCCTGCGATACCTCGTCCCTGATGCGAAGCAGTTGGACGCTCACAGCCGTCGCTTGCTGTCGCGGTATTTGTCGTGAACTTTGGAGTGCGGTGTGTCAGCGCCGCTTTGGATTTCAAGACATGCCTCTCGATTTCGAACACATTGTCGCGTCTGATGGCTATCGGCTGTTCGCTCGGCACTGGCGGCCGAGCGGTGTGGCACGCGGGTTCGTCATCGCGTTGCACGGGATTCAAAGTCACTCCGGTTGGTACGAATACTCCAGCGGCCGGCTGTGCGAAGCAGGTTACGACGTGTTGTTTCTGGATCGACGCGGCTCCGGCAGAAACTTCTCGCGACGCGGCGATGCGCCGCATGGCGACCGGTTGATCAACGACGTTGTACAGGTCTTGTCAGACGTACGTCGACATCGCGATCGAATTGCTCCAAGCGCTCCGGTGGTGTTGCTGGCGGTGAGTTGGGGAGGCAAGCTCGCGGCGATCACTGCCGCTCGACGGCCAGAGTTAGTCGACGCGCTGACGTTGCTCTATCCGGGTCTGTGTGCCCGCGTGCGACCAACCGCTTGGCAGCGAGCGCAGTTGAATCTGGCGCGACGGCTCGATGTTCGGCATAAGCGAGTGGAGGTTCCGCTCAACGATCCCGCGCTGTTCACGGCCGAGCCGCATTGGCAGGAGTTCATTCGGAACGACCCGCTCGCCCTGCGTGAGGTGACTTCGGGATTCCTGCTGGCCCATCAGGATTTGACGAGCGAGTCGCTGGCTGCCGCCCCGCAGATTCATTGTCCGACGTTACTGATGCTCGCGGGGCGGGATCAGATTATCGACAACGAGGCGACCAAAGTCTGGGCGGCACGGCTGGGAACCAGTGAGGTTACGCTCCAAGAGTACCTGGAAGCCCAACATACGCTGGAGTTCGAGCCGCAACCGGATCGCTTTGTGAATGACCTGCTGACGTGGTTGCCGTCGGTTGGATTGTGACAGCGATCTTCGCCGTGGATCGCAGTTCACACCGCAGAGGGTGGTGCTCTGGAAGCTGGACCGCCCACGCCAGTCCCAGTCGCTTCAAAACGCAGACAAACCACCAACCGGGATCGGGTTGATGCCAAGCCAAACCAAGCCGGGCGGATTCAGGGAAGGCGTGATGGTTGTTGTGCCAGGCCTCACCCATTGTCAGCATTCCCAGTCCCAAGACGTTGTGACCTTGAACGGACGCGCCTTCGACCACCCAACTCATCGGGCCGTGATTGTGAGCGATGTACCCCACGGCCCAATGTCCAATGAGCGAGGTCACGATGCGAACGCTGATGCCCGCCACGCACCACTCCCAGCCCCCGACGAGAAGCAACAGCAGCGCCAAGGGAAGTTGAATCGCCATCCAGTAGCGATCCAGCAATCGATAATATCGCGACTCCGTGATGGCCAGCTCCGGGCGAAACTCCGGTGGATGGACGAGCCGGCATTCGCAGTGCAGATTCCACAAGGCATCCCGGAGGATTCCGCTCTTGTGGATGAAGAACGGATGACATTTCGTTTGACGTTGGCTCCAATCACGAAACTCGTGTAGCAACATCATCCGTCGCGGGCCGCCCATCCCGACAAGCGTTCCCGCGGTGACCAGGACGTACTCCAGCCAGCGTGGGCATTGAAAGCTGCGGTGGATTAATAGCCGGTGCATTCCCACCGAGTGGCCACAACACAGCGTAACCACCGTCAACACGCACGAGACGCACGCCGCATCCCAAGTGAATCGCCACGGCTGAGAAATGACCGCGACGAGGAAATGGGCAGTGAACCAAAGCGATTTGACGGGCGACCAGACGACTTGACCATCCAGGGCATTGCTCTCACTTCCGCCGATCATGCGTTCGGGTCGCAACATGGCTGAGGCTTCGCGACGAGGGACATTGATCATTCCCCGAAGCTGACCGAGCCAGCGGATTGGCATTAACGGAGAATTCCCGCCGAACTGCTGCGGTTATCGAAAACCTTTTCGGTTTCGCAAGTTTTTCGGGTTTGGCAAAGTGTGCCGATTCCGTCAGTCAGCGGAGCGGCGTTGGCAACTTCGCAGGTTCCGTGCGAAGCGGTCGATTGAGACAAGCATGAGCACCGCGCCTGCCTCGACTGAGTCCTTGCGATTGGGTTTCTTGACGGCTTTGCATCTCGAAAACCGAGGGTACGTGGCTGGCTTGTTGGTCACGAACAAATACGGCCGTCCGCTGGAATTCCAATGCACGGCGCCGGTCCGGCCGAATCGGACTCAAGAATTGCTTTACGGCCCGACGCTTGTCCCGTTTCTGCTGGGTGAGTTGTTGAGCAAAACGCTCCTCGACCGGATCGGGATTAAACCGCACTTCGTACTAACTGATCTGACAGAAATTCTGGATTCACGGCCGCATGTCGCTCTTCCAGTGGCTTGCGTCTTAAAGGGCACGACGACTGACGCAGTCCGAATTGGCAAGCTGAACTTCGGCTTGCACGCAGAGTTCAACGAAGACTCGAAGGCGTTCGAGAGGTTGGCGAAGGAGTTGGCGGCTGATGCGGATTTGCTGGAACCGCTGGACCGTGTTCGTGAAGCATTGGATGAAACGATGAAGGCTGCGGCGTGAAGGAAGCGACGAGTGGCAAGTGGCGAGTGGCGAATTGAAGACGACAACAAACGAGTGGCACCGGCGTCGCCCGTCACCGTGGGTGATGCTGTTGCCTCCGAGCCACAAGTCACGACTCACAACTCGTCTCTCGCGCTGGTTGCCGAAATGTTTCCAGCAGGACACAACGGCGCGCTCCGTCGATGGCCGAGCGTCGAAACGCAGGCAGTCTCGCTATTCGACAAACGGGCCGGTTTGATCCCGTCTTGGAAGCCGCATTGGACGAAGGTACCGACTGTCGGACTGACATTCCCGCTGGGGTTCGAGTTTCAACCCAAGGCCGACAAAGTTGCCGAGAAGGACGGTCTGAACAAGATCAGCGGTCCAAAGGTGGCGGAATCTGATCTGGCCGAACTTACCGATCGTTCGGCGCACAAATCGATGACCCGGCTCAAGCCGCCCAGTGACGCAATCTCGCTGGCGGATCGGCTGTTCTACCTCTTGCAGCCACCGTTGCAGACGATGCTGGCGGGACAAGAGTTGATCATGCCGTTCGAACCGTTTCCGTATCAGTTCGAGGGGATCGGGTGGCTGTTCCAACAGAAGTCAGCGTTGTTGGCTGATGAAATGGGTTTGGGAAAAACTATGCAGACGATTACGGCGATCCGTCTGTTATTGCGAGCCGGGCAAATCCGTCGAGTCTTGCTCGTCTGTCCAAAGCCGCTGATTCCGAACTGGCAACGCGAGTTCAAAGCTTGGGCGGAAGAGTTGCCGTTGACGGTGCTCGAAGGGGATGGAACTCGCCGGCGGATGCTTTGGCAGATGCCGGTGCCCGTGTTGTTGGTCAACTACGAACTGCTGGTTCGCGATTGGGCTGACATGCTCGATGACGAGAAACCGAAGTTTGATCTCGTTGTGCTGGATGAAGCGCAGCGGATCAAGAATCGTGATTCGTGCACGTCGGAAACTGCGCGGTCGGTGTCTCGCAAGCGCAGCTGGGCACTGACTGGCACGCCAATCGAGAACCGTCCCGAAGAAATGCACACACTGTTCGAATACATGACCGTCATTCCGAAGGGGGGCACCCCCGACTTGCGGCAGATGCAGCGGCTGTCTCGCGATTATGTGCTGCGGCGGACCAAAGACTTGGTCATGAAAGATCTGCCGCCGCGCATCGATCGAGAGGAATACCTCGAACTGACCTCGGCTCAGAAGTCAGCGTACTTGGACGCCGAACAAAACGGGATCGTGCATCTGAACGAACTGGGAGACCAGATCAGCGTGCAGCATGTGTTTGAATTAGTTCTGAGACTGAAGCAAATCACGAACTTCGATCCACTGACCGGCGACAGCGTGAAGTTCGAGCGGCTCGCGGCAGATATGGAAGAGATCGCGGCCAGCGGTGGCAAGGCGATCCTCTTCAGCCAGTGGACGAAGACGATCGATTGGCTGAAGGAGCGGCTCCCAGCCGAGTGCGGCTCGCTGGTCTATCACGGCGGCGTCCCGCACAAACAACGTGAGCCGATCCTCAGGCAGTTCAAAGACGACCCGAACTCGCACTTGCTGCTAATGAGCTACGGCACGGGGGCCGTCGGATTGAATCTGCAATTCGCCGGCTACGTTTTCCTGTACGACCGCTGGTGGAACCCGGCCGTCGAGGATCAGGCGATCAACCGTGCTCACCGCATTGGCGTGAAGAACGCCGTGATTGTGACGAAGTTCATCTGCAAGGACACGATCGAGGAGCGGATCGACAGAGTCCTGCATGAGAAACGGGAACTCTTTCGAGCGGTCCTCGGCGACGGCACGAACTCGAACGCCTCGCTCAGTCTGACGGCGTCAGAGATTTTCGGCCTGTTCGACCTGAAAGCTCGGCATGGCAAGGGGACGAAAAAGATCGCTCCGAAACCGGCAGAATCCTCCGTCGACGCGGCCTGAATGCTCGTCTTCCCTAGCCGATCAAGCCGGCGGGTTGCGCCAGGAGTGACGATGGGAGGCTGAGGAATCATCCTTTCGGGCGGCAAGATATCAGTTTTTCCTGATGCGTGTCTTGACGGTTCTTCGATGACCCCGGTATGGTCGCACGCGGTGTGGCCACGGAATCGGCCGCATTCTCGCCGAAAAGTCCCTCCTGAATGCCAAATGGTCCTGGCGTAACGGCGATCAATTCGCCCAGTCGCGAAGGAGCACGATCATGCTAAGTCTTTGGGATCAGCCGCTTCCCGGAACGTGCGAAGGGACCAGTCGCCGCGAATTCATGAAGGTTGGGACGCTGGGCCTGACCGGCTTGGGATTGCCCAGCCTGCTGCGACAGCGAGCGGCTGCTGCGGCCGAGGGACGATCGGTCAAAGACACTTCCGTCGTGTGGGTCTGGCTCGGTGGCGGGGCGACGCACATCGAGACGTTTGATCCAAAAATGGAGGCACCGTCGGAATTCCGCAGCGTGGTGGGGTCGGTCTCGACTTCGATCCCCGGAGTCGAGATTGGTGGCCTGCTCCCGAAGATGGCTCAGCGAGCTCACGACATGGCGTTCGTGCGGTCGTTCGCCCACGGAAATTCCGGGCATAGTGGCGGCACCCACTTCGTGATGACAGGCACTGATCACCCCGCTGCCGATGCGGGAGCTGGTCCTATCAAGCCGTCATTCGGCTCGATCGCGGCTCGCGTGCGTGGCACGAATCATCCGACGAGCGGCGTGCCCACGTTCGTCCGTTTGTCCGGCTTGTACGCCGACGGGCCCAGTTGGCTGGGGCCGGCGTACAGCCCGTTCGACGTTGGTGGTGACGCGCGGAACAACATGAATCTTAAGACCGACATGACTCGGCTGGGGGACCGCCGCTCGTTGTTGTCGCAGGTCGATCGGCTGGACCGAAGCGTCGACCGAAAGGGATTGCTGGACGGTGTCGATCAGTTCGAAGGTCAAGCATTTCGACTGATTCTCAGCCGAGCTAA
Organism: Planctomycetota bacterium; assembly: GCA_016872645.1. Taxonomy (GTDB): domain Bacteria; phylum Planctomycetota; class Planctomycetia; order Planctomycetales; family Planctomycetaceae; genus SXKJ01. Next base: position 23,999 of record VGZH01000085.1, read on the forward strand.
AGAGGCGTTCGATCTCACCCGCGAAGATCCGCGGCTCCGCGACAAATACAACCAGGCCGGGACGAATTTCGGTGATCAACTGCTGATGGCTCGGCGGTTGTGCGAGGCGGGCTGCGGCTTTGTGACGCTCAATTACGCCAACGCTCCGCAAGGCTGGGACATGCACGGCGATCCGGGTCAGCCGGCGACTCTGTCCATCGGCAAACAACTGGAGCAAGCCTGTCCGCCGATGGATCACGCGATCTCGGTGTTCCTCGAAGACGTGGCTCAACGCGGGCTCAGCGAGAAGATTCTGCTGGTCGTCACCGGTGAATTCGGTCGGACTCCGCGAGTCAACGGTCATAACGGTCGGGATCACTGGGGACCGCTCTGCACGCTGGCCTTGGCTGGCGGCGGCTTGAAGATGGGGCAGGTCGTGGGCGAATCCTCTCCGAAAGCGGAAGTGCCGAAGTCGACACCGATCCAACCCAAGCATCTGATGGCGACGATCTTCCATGTTCTGGGGATCGACCAGAACACGCAGTACGTCGACCAGTCCGGTCGCCC
>VGZH01000086.1 GCA_016872645.1 Planctomycetota bacterium
TACGAGCAGGCTGGAACGATCGCTCGTGGCCCTCGCGGACGGGCACTATCATCTCGGACAAGCCTGAAAGGGCGGCGTATTTTTCTGTCGCACTTCGAGATTCAGGTCGTTCCATGTTGGATGAACCCGCATTGAAGATTGCTCAGCAGCGGCTGCAAGCGGTGTACGATCCGCAGCAGTTTCGAGCGGCAGCACAGCAATGGGGGGAACTGCTCGCTACGCATTTGGAGCAGGTTCAGCAGCGAGACACCCGCGTGCTCAACTGGGCGGAACCGGCCGCCAACATCGCCGCAGCCGAGCGTTGGTTGGATGGCGTCTCGACCGAGACCTCCGCCCGTTTCGCCGGCATCGTTCGTCAAATGCTCGACAGCGGGCACAACTTGCACAACCCGCGATACATCGGCCATCAAGTGCCGGCTCCGGTACCGATCGCCGGGTTGTTCGATGCCGTTGGTTCTGTCACCAACCAAGTCATGGCGATCTACGAAATGGGCCCGTGGGCGACCGCTGTCGAGCGGGCGTTAGTCAATCGGCTGGGTGAACAGATCGGCTGGCAGCGTGATTCGTTTGCCGGGTTGGTGACACATGGCGGCTCGCTGGGGAATCTGACCGGCTTGCTGACCGCGCGAAACGTCGCGCTGGGTGGGTCGTGGGAAGAGGGTGTTGCCAGCGGCGGCGCGAAACCGGTCATTGTCGTACAGGGCGATGCGCACTACTCGGTCGCGCGAGCGGCGGGAGTCGTTGGGCTCGGCACGAAACAAGTCTTGCGAGCTACGCTCGATCAACGACGGAAAATGGATCCGCAAAAGCTCGACGAGCAACTGACCGAAACGATTGCGCGAGGACATCGCGTCGTCGCGGTCTCGGCCTGTGCCTGCGCGACACCAATTGGGGCATTCGATCCACTGCGTGACGTCTCCGCTGTCTGCCGCAAGCATGGTGTGTGGATGCACGTCGATGCGGCTCATGGGGGAGCGGCGTTGTTCAGCCGGCGCTATCGGCATTTGCTCGACGGACTCGATCAAGCCGACAGCGTCGTGTGGGACGCTCACAAGATGATGTTCATGCCGGCTCTGTGCGCGTTCGTGTTCTACCGAGACAAGCGGCATCGCTTTGAGGCGTTCCGCCAGGAAGCTCCCTATTTGTTCGATCCGTCGGCTCCCGGCATGGCCGAGTACGACAGCGGGATGCTGACTCTGGAATGTACAAAACGAGCCGCTGCCTACTGTTTGTGGGGGACGTGGTCGCTGTTTGGCCAACAACTCTTTGAGGATTTGGTCGACGTGACCTTCGACCTTGGCCGAGTCTTTTACGATAAGCTGCAAGCCGCCGAAGACTTCGTCCCGTTGCATCAACCGGAATGCAACATCGTGGCGTTTCGACACGTTCCGACCGCCATGAAGGACGCTTCGCCGGAAACGCTCGGTGCGTTTCAGCGCGAACTGCGACGGCGACTCATCGAGTCGGGTCGGTTCTACATCGTGCAGACGAATTATGGAGGCGTCGGTGCGCTGCGTGTCACGATCATCAACCCGTTGACGACGCCGGATGATCTCGACGAGTTGCTTGTCACCTTGCGTGAATTGGGTGCGGAGTTGTTGAAATCGGATCATCCATGACTGTGGAAGCTGTCGCTGCATCGTCGCGTGCAAATCTCTTCCGTCGGCTTTGGCCGGTGCTGAAGTTGGTGCTGTTCGCGCTGGTGGTTGTGTTCGTGGGACAGCGAGCATGGAACTTATGGCGCGAAGGGGACGTCGGCGCAGTCACGATTCATTGGTGGTGGCTCCTGGCGGCAGGTGTGCTGTACCTCATTGGCTGGTTGCCATCAGTTTTGTTATGGCATCGGCTGATTCATGTCCTGGGTGGCACGTCCAACCGGTTCGACGTCGCCCGGGCGTACTTCGCCGGACACCTGGCGAAGTACATCCCAGGTAAGGCTTCAGTGCTCATTGTCCGCGCAGGAATGCTCGCTGACCGTGGTTGTCGGCCGAGCATCTCGGCGTTGACTTCGACATACGAAGTCCTGGTGGCGATGGGAGTCGGCTTGGCGGTCGGAATCACGATGGCGCCGGTCGTCTGGCCGAAGACGGTGATCGACCGCTTGCCGACAGCGATTCATCCCGCTTTCGGGCATCCACTGATTTTCGGCATCGGCGTAGTGGTCGTCTGCGTTGCGCTGGTACCGTTCGTGGCGCAAGTCCTTGGCCTGATCGCCCGCAAGTTGACGCCTCCAGTCACCATGTCACCCGGTCAACTTGTTGCCCCGTCAGATTCAGCCACCACCGACTCGCCACCGACTCAGATTGGCGGCAGATTCCTGCTCGGCTGGTGTTTTTTCTCAGTGACGACGTGGCTGGTTCACGGCCTGAGCTTGGGCTGCACTTTGCGAGCGGTTGGGGTTGAGGCTTCGATGTCCGATTTGCTCATCTGGACGGGTGATGTTGCATCAGCCTCCTTTCTGGGATTCGCAGCGATGTTTGCCCCCGGCGGCCTGGGAGTTCGCGAGGCCGCGTTGTTGGAGTTGCTGATGTCTCAGCCTGGAATCAACCCCGCTCAGGCGGCGGCGGCGACTATGCTGTTGCGAGCGGCATGGTTGGTGGCTGAAATTCTCGCCGCCGCCGCATTGACTTGGCGGGGCTTCCGCAAACGAACCCGAAGCGTCAGCGAGGGCGATCGCTTCAGGTGACTGTGAATTCAGAGCGACTTGAAGTGTGCTTCCTCGCTGACGCTTCGGGTTAGTCTTTCGATGCGAATATTTTTGGAGACTCACATGCCTGCCGCACTTCACGTTATCACCGACGTCGCTGGCCAAGTCTGGCACGACAATTTTGAGTTGTCGGGAACCTCATTGCCGCTCGGCGGTTCAACGAATTGGGCCGTATGTCAGCGACGATTGCGGGGCGGGTTGTCCGATGGTGTGGATGTCGTCGAGATCGACAACGGCGCGCTGAAGTTAGAAGTCCTGCCGACTCGTGGCATGGGAGTGTGGCGCGGAAACTTTCGAGGCATCCCGATCGGCTGGGAATCGCCAGTGAAAATGCCGGTGCATCCCGCCTTCGTGAATCAGATGGAACGCGGCGGTCTCGGCTGGCTGGCGGGTTTCAACGAGTTGATTTGCCGCTGCGGCCTCTCGTTCATGGGTCCCCCCGGTCGCGATGCGGATTTCGAAGGTCATCCAATCCTGGGCGAGCTAACGCTGCACGGCAAGATCGCAAACCTGCCAGCTCATCGTGTCGAAGTGAGCGTCGAGTCCGACCAACCAGGCCGCATCGCCGTGACGGGCGTCATCGACGAATGTTCCATGTTCGGACCCTGCCTGCGACTGACCTCGACCATTGAGACCACTGTTGGCTCGAATAGTTTCACGATCAGAGACGAAGTCACCAACCTCTCGGCGAAACACGCCGACTTCGAGATGCTGTACCACACGAACATCGGCCGTCCGTTCCTCGAAGCCGGCTCGCGTTTCTTGGCCGCCGTCCGCGAAGTCAGTCCCCGCGATGCTCGCGCCGCCGAGGGAGTCGACGCCTATGACAACTATACTGCTCCCGATGCCAGTTACGCCGAGCAAGCGTACTTCTTCCGCCTGATTGGTGACGCGCAACAGCGCGGTCTGGTCGTTCTGCGAAATGCGGCCGGCGATCTCGCACTGAGCCTTCGCGTGTCGCTGGCCGAGTTGCCCTGCTTCACGCTCTGGAAGAACACCGCCGCTGAAGCGGACGGCTACGTGACTGGCCTGGAACCCGGCACGAACTTCCCAAACCTGCGCAGCTTCGAGCGTGCTCACGGTCGAGTTCACTCACTCGCTCCCGGAGCCAGTCGCAGGATGTCGTTTGAGTTCGCGATTCATCCAGATAAAGCATCGGTCCAACAAGTGGCGGAGGAAGTTCAATGCTTGCAAGGAGTGACAACCGTCGCGATGTCGCGGGAACCGTTGCGAGAGTACTCTCCAGCGGGCAAGTAGCTTGGCCGACAGAGTTTGATTGAAGCCCGTGAGTTCGTTTGCCGACTCTATTGACGCGACTTGGGGGCGAACTAGAATCCCGCCCGCCTTGCCCCCCCAGATTGCTGATTCCAATCAGATTCAAGGGGCCGTAGCTCAATTGGTTAGAGCGCCGGACTGTCGATCCGGAGGTTACGGGTTCGAGTCCCGCCGGCCTCGCTTGCTAAAACAAAAAGCCCGCTGTTACCAGGTGACAGCGGGTTTTTTTGCTTCGTCTCCAAAGAGATCGGGTTAACCCACTCGTCTTTCGCCTTGGGAAGCCGTCGATCCAGAGGCTCATGCCGGTCACGCGGTCGTGCTCAGTGATTGTCAGTCGGAATCGTGGCTGGAACTCGAGCAGACCGTCGTCGGTGTCGTCTTTCGCCAATGACGCTTTGAGTTTCTCCAAGTTGATCGGTTCTGCAGTGATGAACATCACTGTCCGCTTCTCGTCGAAAACTTTGGCTTCGTCGACGACCACGTTTGCGAGTTTGCTGGTCAGTTCTCCCATTGTCAGCTTGCCGCTGTTGGCGAGCTTGGGGCATCGGTCAGGCGTTTTGCGGGAGTCGAACCGCGGGTCAGGAGTGGGTCGTCGAAGCTGATTGAACCGATGAAGACCTTGACGAAGAACTCGTGCGTCTCTTGCATCTGAACGGTGCCACGAGCGCGACCGTCCTTGACCGGGATATCACTTTGCAACTTGCTTCCGGAGATCGATGTACGAATCTTTCGGTCGATACTTTCAACTTCACCTGATCTTCATTATTCAGTTCGATTGTGAGACGGGTGCGTGGCCAGTTCGCTCCCTCGTCGTTGCCGGTCTTCTCGAGCATGGCCAACAGCGGATCCTGCTTCAGCGGGCTTTGTGTGGCGTCGGCCGCGATTTGTGATCAGGAGCGATCGCTTGGCCGGCGTAGGCCGATCAGCGCCATGAACGCACATGCCAAGAAAGCAGACCGCGAACGTTGTCTCGCAGCCGGCATGGACCGCTAGATCGCTAAACTGATTCTGCAGCAAGCGTCGTTACTATCTTGTGGCAGTTGCCCGCCGGCGAAACTGGTTCGTTACGCTTGACTGCCGAGCAAGATGCGTTGTCGCCGGTCGCCGAGGACTCTCGTCGTACGGCCGCTGCAGGCTCTCGGTAACTCAACTGGGATCAAGCTCTGCGTGTTGTCGCACACGATTCGGATTTGTTGAGCGACTTTTTGTCCGCATTTGTCGAAGAATGTCTGGAATTGCAGGCTCGGAGTTTGCAGGCGGCGGCCAACGACGACTGGGTCATCGTTGCAAAAAGCTCGCACACGTTGCAGGCTGAGTTGCGGCTCTTCGGGGGGGCAAGTCCTCGATTGGGCGACCACCTTGAAGGACAGTTGCAAGCGAGATCGACAGGTGGAAAGCTGCGTTCTGTTTGAAAAGTTCAGCGGGGAGCTTGAGAATGTCCTGAGTGGATTTCAAGGTTACCGGAAATGTATATAACGCAGGGACAGGTAAGTCATCTGTCCCAGTCTGGTCATTCCATCAAACCGGCACTGGTAAACTGCCCGTGCCTACAAAGCGCTGCTCATGAGTCCTGCACAGCACACTGTTTTGGTAGTCGATGATGCGGCCATTGACCGTCGTCTGGTGTCCGGGATTCTGGAAAAGGAAGGCGATTATCAAATCGTTTTAGCGACCAATGGCAAGGACGCCCTGCAGGCCTTGAAATCGCAGCCGATCGATCTCGTACTGACGGACATGCAAATGGACGAGATGGATGGATTGCAGTTGGTCGAAACCGTACGAGCCGACTATCCGTTGACTCCGGTCATCCTGATGACCGCACTGGGCAGCGAAGAGATTGCGGTTCAAGCGCTCGAAAAGGGTGCCGCGAGTTACGTCGCCAAACGCCGCTTGCAACAAGACCTGATCGAGATCGTGCGGCAAGTCATCGACAACTCCGACGAGAATCGCTTGCAGTCGCGACTGATGCACCGCTTGGCTCGCAACGAATTCTCATTCGTGCTGAACAACGATCTGAATCTGGTGCGTTCGCTCGTGAAATATCTGCGACAAACTCTCCGCTGTGTGCGCCTGGTCGACGAGGTGGACCGCTTGCGCGTCGGTATCGCGGTCGAAGAGGCTCTGCTCAACGCGCTGTATCACGGGAACCTCGAAGTCAGTTCAGAGTTGAAGGAAAAGGATCCGTATCTTTTCGAGGAGACGGCGCGGCAACGTTGCGAGCAAGAACCGTATCGCAATCGTCACATTTACATCGACGCGCTGGTTTCACGTGAGCAGGCTCGATTTGTAATTCGCGACGAAGGCCGGGGGTTCAATCCGGATGCGCTTCCTGACCCGACGGATCTCGCCAACCTCGAAAAACCCAGCGGCAGGGGCATCCTGCTGATGCGCTCGTTCATGGACGAAATCAGCTTCAACGAACAGGGCAATCAAGTGACGCTCGTGAAGCGTGGGGCCAAACACGAAGCTGTCGACGAGTGAGTGCTCCGTGATGTTGCCGCGCGATTTCTCGCCGATAGAATCGCTCCTTGTTGCGGCGTTATGATCGAAGCGAATAGTCATCGACGCACAGAGGGATCGCCTCGGTCAGCCGAATAGCTGGCTCATACTTTTCGCTGGCAGGTCATCACGAATGTCGGACACCACGCTTTCTCGAATGCTGAATCAAATTCATCAAGGCGACTGCATCGTCGGCATGAACGCGATGCCGGAAGGGAGCGTCGATCTCGCCTTCGCCGATCCGCCATTCAACATCGGCTACGACTATGACGTCTACGACGATGCTCGTGGACGGCAGGAGTACCTCGATTGGTCGGAAGCGTGGATCGGCTCGGTTCACCGAGCACTCAAGCCGCATGGCACTTTCTGGCTGGCCATCGGTGACGAGTACGCGGCGGAACTGAAACTCATCAGCCAGAAGATCGGCTTCCACTGCCGCAGTTGGGTGATCTGGTACTACACGTTTGGAGTGAACTGCAAGGCTAAATTCAGCCGCTCGCACGCGCATCTGTTTCACTTCGTCAAAGATCCGACGCACTTCACGTTTCGCTCGGACCTGCTGGAGAACCGTATTCCGTCCGCGCGGCAACTGGTCTACGCCGACAAGCGAGCCAATTCGGTCGGCCGCCTGCCGGATGACACCTGGATTCTCCGTCCGCAGGACTTAATCGATTGCCTGACTCCCGGTGAAGATACTTGGTACTTTCCTCGTGTTGCCGGCACGTTTAAAGAGCGAGCCGGCTTTCATGGCTGCCAAATGCCGGAGCAACTGCTCGGCCGGATCATCAAGCTCTGCTCGAACGAAGCTGACACGGTGCTCGATCCATTCTCCGGCAGCGCGACGACGCTGGCGGTCGCCAAGAAACTCGGTCGACAATTCCTCGGCTTCGATCTTTCATCCGAATACATCCAGCGCGGCCGCGACCGTCTCGTGAATTGCCGTGTCGGCGACCTTCTCGACGGTGCCGCGGAACCGGCGGTCAGTGCGCCGGCCACGCCACCGAAAGGAACTCGCAAAGGCCGACTGGCCGCCGCGCCGAAAGCTCAAGAAGCGGAACCAACCAACAACGCTTCAAATGCCGAGCGGTTGTTTGAGAAAGGACTCATCGAGGCCTTCGCCAAATCGAGCCAAGGTTATTCTCCAGACCGAGTGGTTGCCGATCCGGAACTCAATCAGGAGTTCGTCGAGCACTGCCGCAATGGCGGTCTCACCGGCGACGCGCGGATTTGGAATTGGAAGCTGTTCAACTACCGCAAGGCTGGCAAGCTTTCGAGCGTCCCGACCACGCAACGCACGCAAATCAGTTGGGACGACTGTGACCAATTCCTCTTCGCCAGCGAGATCGCTCTCGCCAAGTTGCTCGATGAAGGGTGCGAGAGTATCGATGCGATCCTCTGCGACCCGAAACAGGCTCAACGCTTCGACAAGATCGCGATGTCGTTCCGCCCCGGCTTTGAACCGTTCCATTACCGCTGGGGCGCACTGATGCTCCGTAAAGAAGCCAAGTCCGCCCGCGCTCGAGCCGACCTGCTCCGCAGCATCGCGCCTGCAAAACTCTGTTCCGCCAAACCGCTCACGCCTGCCAAGTGGAGTGACTATCCCGATGAGGCAGGTCTGTATCTCGTTCTCGGGGCCGACAATTGCGACAAGCTATACGTCGGCGGATCACTCAACCTGCGGCAACGCTTGCAGCACCAATTCAGCGGCCAACCGCTCCGCACCTGGAAACGCGAATCGGCCGACCTGCGAGTCCGCTTCTTCACGGCGGAGCCAAACACTCCGGAGTTGTTGGCGTATCAATGCCTGCTCATCCGCGAACACAAGCCGAAACTCAATGTACGCGACATCGCCGTCTGATATCCGGCGCGGTACGAGATCGAGACATGCCTGAATTCCAACTCGTCGCACCGTACGAGCCCGCTGGCGATCAGCCGAAAGCGATTGATGCGCTGACACGTGGCATCAAGGAAGGCAAGCGGAATCAGGTGTTGCTCGGGGTGACCGGCTCCGGCAAGACGTTCACGATGGCGAACGTCATCGCGCGGCTGAATCGACCGACGCTCATTTTGTCGCACAACAAGACGCTGGCTGCGCAGCTTTACGGCGAGTTCAAAGAGTTCTTTCCGCACAACGCGGTGTCGTACTTCGTCAGCTACTACGACTACTACCAGCCGGAGGCGTACATTCCGGCACGCGACATTTACATCGAGAAGGACTCGTCGATCAACGACGATATCGACCGGCTGCGGCTGGCGGCGACGTCGGCGCTCATCAGCCGGCGGGATGTGATCGTCGTCGCCAGCGTGTCGTGCATTTATGGACTCGGCTCGCCACGCGACTACCTGGAGATGATGGTCACGCTGCGCCCCGGCGACACCGTCGACCGGGACGACCTGCTGCTGAAGCTGATCGACATTCAGTACGACCGCAACGATTTCGAACCGTCGCGCGGCAAGTTTCGCGTGCGCGGCGACGTCGTCGAAGTCTGGCCGGCCTACGAGGAATTCGCCTATCGCATCGAGCTATGGGGCGACGAAGTCGAGCGGTTGTCGATCATCAACCCACTCACCGGCGAGGAAGCCAAGCGGCTCGAAGAGTTGTACGTCTACCCGGCCAAGCACTTCGTAATGCCGCAAGAACGCGTCGCCGCTGCCGTCGAGGACATCGAGGCGGAACTTGCCGAACGGCTCGATCAATTCCGCCAAGAAGGAAAATTGCTGGAAGCTCAACGCCTGTCGGCGCGCACGCGATACGACATGGAACTGCTCCGCGAAACCGGCTTCTGCCCCGGCATTGAAAACTACTCGCGAGCACTCGCCGGCCGGAAAAAAGGGGAGCCGCCCGACACGCTGTTCGCCTTCTTCCCGAAAGATTTCCTGATCTTCGTGGATGAATCGCACGTCACGCTGCCGCAAGTCCGCGGAATGCACGCCGGTGACAAATCCCGCAAAACGACGCTCGTCGAGCACGGCTTTCGCCTGCCAATGGCACTCGACAACCGCCCGTTGCAATTCGACGAATTCGAGAAGATGCGCGGTCAAGCGGTCTTCGTCTCGGCCACGCCCGCTGATTGGGAACTGGAACAATCCGGCGGCGAAGTCGTGCAGCAAGTCATCCGCCCCACCGGCCTCGTTGATCCGCTGGTGCATGTGCTGCCTGCTCGCGGCCAAGTCCCGCACCTTAAAGACGAAATTCGCAAGCGAGCCGAGCGGAACGAACGCGTGCTCGTTACCACGCTCACGAAACGGCTGGCCGAAGACCTGACGACTTACCTCGTCGAAGAAGGTGTTCGCTGCAAGTGGCTGCACTCAGAACTCGATGCGATTGAACGAGTCGAAGTCATCCGCGAACTCCGCGAACAACGCTTCGACGCCGTCATCGGCGTGAATCTGCTCCGTGAGGGCATCGACATCCCGGAAGTCTCGCTGGTCGCAATCCTCGATGCCGACAAAGAAGGCTTTCTGCGCAGTGCAACCAGCCTCGTTCAAACGATTGGTCGCAGTGCTCGCAACGTGAACGCCGAGGTCATTCTCTACGCCGACAAAGTCACCGAATCGATGCAGCAAGCGCTGGACGAAACCCGCCGCCGCCGCGAAATGCAACTCGCCTACAACGCCGAGCACGGCATCACGCCGGAGACAATTAAAAAGGCGATCAAGCGCGGTATCGAAGAAGAGATCGCCGCCCAGCACGTCATCGCCGATGCGATCGGAGTCAGCGAGACTCAGTACGTCACGCAAGAGTTCCTCAACGAACTTGAACGCGAGATGCACGCGGCTGCGCAGAACTTGGAGTTCGAACGCGCGGCCCAACTGCGCGACCGAATCCTCGAACTCAAAAACCAAACTGGCCAGGCCGTCGCAGCCGGTGATCCTGATAACCCCGGCTTCACGCTTACCCAAAAGAAATCGAAACGCGGTCGCGGCCGACGCGGCTCAGGCTCATCCAGTCACCGAAGAGTGCCAAAGCCCGAACGCTAAATCGCTGGATATGTCACTTTCGGCGGGGAATCTGCGCAACTGCCATCGCAGCAAGCCATTTCGGAATGCCGTGGCCATTAGGCTTCGAATGCTTCTGTCCGATTCTGAGTGGCTGAACCGGGTATAGAGTTGACGACGAAAGTCGTCCGGCTAGGATGTCACTGTGAACTGAGATTCAATCTCAAGGAGGCGACGGCAGTCGTCTGGATATGCACGAGGATCGCTTCTGTTCCGAGGACGTGATTTGCCACTGCCTGAAGGTCACTCAGGCGGAGGTGGAATCCGCCATCGTGACCTCTGATGAGCCGTCGCTGAGATGCGTGATGCGGATGACCGGGGCTGGTACCGGTTGCACGGCCTGTCATCGAACTATCCGCAGCCTGATTCTATCTCAGTGTCCACCGGCTTCCTCTTCGCCGACCTGTGTGATCAGATAGTTTTGCAGGCCGAGCCTCCTGATCAGGTCGATTTGGGTTTCGAGCCAGTCCACGTGCTCCTCGGAATCGACCAAGATCTTTTCCAGCAGTTCGCGGCTGCCACCGTCGTTTTCGGCGATGCACAGGGCGACGGCGGCGTTGTACGTCTTGACTCCCTTGGATTCGAGAGCCAGGTCGTAATCGAACTGCTCCGGAATATCGGTGCCCGCACGAATGACGTCGTAGCGGGCGATTTCCGGAACGCCCTCCAAAAAGAGGATGCGGTCGATGAGCATTTCAGCGTGCTTCATCTCGCCCATCGATTCGGAATAGTGCTTGGCAGCGAGCCGATGCAGGCCCCAGTTTTTGCACATCTTGGCTTGCACGAAGTACTGATTGATTGCGGTGAGTTCGATGGTCAATCCGGCGTTGAGGGCGTCGATGATTTTGGGATTTCCTTGCATGGTGTGTCTTCCTGAATTGCGCCGATTGCCGGCTGGGTTTTCATTTTCTGATGTCGGAGAACGTGCACATTGTAGTGTTGCAGCACGAACGGTCCATTGGCCAGCGACGGGTGCTTTGCGAAATCTGGAAACTGAGATGTGATCCCGTTGCGAGAGTCAGTCTCAGTGCCGACAATTCTGATTGGCTCAACATCCAACGCGTCTCGTCGGCGCATTCTGCGAGTGACTCCAGAGGGCCTGATCGATGCTGTTCGAAGGAGTTTCTCAGTTTTTCAAGGCATCGATGAGTGACAACTCTGTCGCCGTTGGCACGACACGCTGGACAGTAAAGCCGCAGTCATTCAGCAGCGTGCAATATTCGCTGCCGGTTCGCTCTTGCCCTCCAGTAACAGTCATCATCGCGAGGTCAAACCACTTTCCTCGGAACGGTTCCGGTCCATCGGGAAGGACAAATTCCGCGAGCAGTAAACGGCCGTCGTTCGGCATCGCATCGCGGCAATTTCGGAGAATCGTGCGTGATTGTTTGTCGTTCCAATCGTGGATGACGTGACGGAGCAAATAGGCATCCGCACCGGCGGGAACCGATTCAAAGAAATCGCCCACGAAGAACTGCACTCGCTCTGCGACACCAGCATGAGCGAGATTGATCTTTGCGCGGTCGATGACATCAGATCGGTCTAAGAGGATCGCTTTGAGCATTGGGTAATGAGTGAGCAACGCGGCGAGGACACTTCCATTCCCTCCGCCGATGTCCGCGAGAACGTGGATGCTCGAAAAATCGAACGAGCGAACCATCGCCTCGGTTTCACGTCCGTGAACTCCGACCATGCCTTGATCGAAGATCGCGGCGTTTTCGGGATCGCGGCGCAGAAACTCGAACAGCGATTCGCCGAAGACCTGGTCAAAGGCAGTTTCGCCAGTTTGCACATTGTGCAGCAGATTGCCCCAGGCACGGTATTGCCAGTCGCCGCGCATCCAAGCCAGGGCGGCCATCGAGTCAGCAGAGTCGCTTCGAAGGCACTCGGACAGCGGAGTCAACGCGAATCGGTGTTCTGAGTCTTCAGAGAAGACACCGCTGCTCGCGAGCGCTCGCATTAACCGATACAGCGAGCGTGGGTGTGAATCGGATTCACTCGCGAGCTGTTCAGCCGTTTGAGGTCCCGCCGCCAGCAAGTCCGGAATGCCAAGTCGTACGACCACATAAATCGCCTGTGTCTTCCAAAAGCCGGAGATCAAGTGATTGATTTCATCGCGTGGGGAGTTCATGGAAGTCCCTTCTTTGGCCGCAGGCGCAACGCCTCACGCTGGCTCTGCAGGTTCCTTTGAACGCCTTGCTTGCCGATCTTTTTCTGCAAATGAGCAAACTTCGTTGCGGGACGCCGAGCGCCCCCTTGACCGCGCGACATGTTTCGACCTTTTTTCGAATTCACATTTTCAGATTCTTCGCGTTCGTCGCGATACTGCAACGACAGGCGGCCGAACTGTCGAGCCTTGAGCGAGACTGCTATAAATTCGTCATGGCATACAATTTTTTAGACTGGTTTCGGGCGCCCCCCAACGGAGCCCCGGCAGAGCCTCGCAAGCAATTTGCCGCGGGCGCAGTCGTGTGGGTCCTCGCCTGGTTTGTCGTGTGGTGGAGCCAGGATGCCAATTCCTCAAGCATCATCAGTCTGGGTTTGAACTCGATCGTGTCGGTGATGGGAATTCTGATCGGCTTGGGATTATTCTGGGGTGGTGGTCTGTTGATTTTTCGGTCAGTAACAACCTGGGGATACTTCCTGTCCTGGCTGCGCCGCTGGGAAACCGTTGAGCGACTTGCAATGGTGGCGGCGGGCGCCTTGACACTTTCCGCCATTCTGTTGCATTGGATCCAATCGCGGAACCTGCATTGGCTGGTGGCAGCAGTGGCGGCGCTGTTCGTGCTGCACTTGGCATTCGGTTGGAAGTTGCCTCGAAAGAATAATCCATGAGTCGAACCGAGATTCTGGAACGGCTGCGAACCGCTCGGCCGGTCATCGCGCCTTCGATGCTTAAATGTGATTTCAGCGATTTGGCTCACGAAGTCGAACGACTTACTGCCGCGAACGCCAAAGTTCTGCACTGGGACGTGATGGATGGGCACTTCGTCCCAAACTTGTCCTACGGGCCAATGGTGATCAAGCGGGTTCGGCCACTGACTGAGATGCTCTTCGACGCGCACCTGATGATCTCCGAGCCGGAGCGGTATCTCGACGAATATCTCAAGGCGGGTTGCGAGGCGATCACGGTTCATATCGAAGCGGTCCCGCAGCCGACGTCGCTGCTGCGTCGCATTCGAGACGCTGGGCGAGTCGCCGGACTCGCGCTGAATCCGCAGACCTCATTGACGGCGGTCGAACCGTTTTTTGCAGAAATCGATTTGCTGTTGGTAATGAGTGTGCAGGCGGGATTCGGCGGTCAATCGTTCATTCCTTCGTCGATCGAAAAGCTGCGGGATGCGCGGAAACGGATCTCATCCGAGACGATTCTGTCCGTCGACGGCGGCATCGGGACGAAGACGATCGCCGGTTGTGCCGCAGCGGGAACCGACTTGTTCGTTGTCGGCAGCGCGATTTTCGATCAGAGTGATTATGTAAATGCCGCTGATGAACTCGGTCGCTTGGCCGGGCGATGAATTCCTAAGAGGCGCTCGGATCGAGCGTGACAACATGAAGATTGTCGCCGTGGTTCGTCCCGGCTGGACCGACTTCGACGAGCAGCATCGGCTGATTGGCGCTCTCGAATTGCCGCTGAACGCACGAGGTGTCACGCAAGTCGCGGGGTTGATCGAGCAGTTGCGGACGTTGTCCGATGCCCCCGAAGCGGTCTTGTGTGGCATGGCTCAACCGGCCACTTGTACCGCCGAGGCGATTGCTGAGGCCTTCGATTTGACCACTCGGAAATCAGAGGAATTGTCGAATCTCAATCAGGGGTTGTGGCAAGGTTCGACGACTGAAGAAATCGGCCGGCGGATGTCGCGCGTGTTCAATCAATGGCAGGAGGCTCCGGAAACGATTTGCCCACCGGAAGGGGAGCCGTGGGAGAACGCGGTCGATCGTGTTCGGCGAGCACTCAAGAAGCCGCTCCGCAAGTTCAACTCGCTGGTGATCGTCGCTTCCGAGCCTTTGGCGAGTCTTGTATCTTCCGTCCTCACCGGCGAGCCTCCTGAACTGACCTCCGCGTTTTCGGGGGGGCTTGGCGATCCGCAGATCGGCGTGTTTGAGTCCTCTGGACGCGACGGCGAGTTTGTCCGGGTCAGCCTCAACCCGGAAACTGAGGACGGAGAGACGCACCGATGAGCGATTCAGATAAGACTGGCGGCAAGCGACAAAAACGCGGTGTGCCCGAAGGTCTGTGGATTCAGTGCGATGGTTGCAAGGCGACGGTCTATCGCAAGCAGGTACAGCAGAATTTGTACTGCTGTCCGGAGTGCAATCATCACTTCTACGTTCCGGCGATGGCCCGCATTGCGCAGTTGCTCGATGAAGAGAGCTTCGAAGAATGGTGTACCAACATCTTGCCCGTGGACCCACTCGGGTTCGGGGACAAAAAACCGTACAAAGAGCGCCTGAAAGAGGAACAGAAAAAGACGGGGCTGACCGATGCCTGTATTGTCGGCAGAGGCTACATGCGCGGCCGGCCGCTGGTGCTCGGTTTGACTGATTCGGCGTTCATTATGGGGAGCATGGGTTCCGTGGTTGGCGAGAAGCTGACCCGCGCGATCGAGCTAGCTACTGAATTCAAGCTGCCGCTGGTGATTGTGAGTGGTTCCGGTGGTGGTGCTCGAATGCACGAAGGCATCTTGTCGCTGATGCAGATGGGCAAAGTCTCCGCTGCGCTCGGCCGATTTCATGATGCCGGTGGTCTATTCATTTCAGTGTTGACGAATCCGACGATGGGCGGAGTCGCCGCCAGTTTCGCATCGTTGGGAGACATCACGATCGCCGAGCCGAAGGCCCTCGTCGGGTTCGCAGGCCCGCGCGTTGTCGCCGCGACCGTGAAACAAAAACTTCCCGATGATTTTCAGACCAGCGAATTCCTGTTGAAAATGGGCTTTGTCGATCGTATCGTCGACCGCCAACACCTTCGCACGGAAATCGCCCGCATCATCGATTATTGCGGAGCCTGATTAAGGAGCGAAAGTTCAGTTGCCGAGGAAGATTCCCTCGCCCCTGGCCCTCATCATGGTCAACTTCCTCAAAAACTTGTTTGACAAAAAGCCGAGGGTCCAGAAAGTCGACGTCGCTCGGCGGTTTGACTTATTGACACGCGTCGGTCAGGGGAGCATGTCGAAGGTCTGGCGTGCTCGCGACAACATGACGGGGCGAATGCTGGCGGTCAAAGTGCTCGACAAGATGAAGACCGAGCGATTCGAGGCACGCTTCGTCGGGCTCAAAAAGCCCAGTGAAGGCCAAGTCGCCTCGAGCTTGCAGCATCCCAACATCGTTCACACGATCGAGCACGGCATCACTACCGGCGATGAGCAATATCTCGTCATGGAGTTTGTTGAAGGAGTGAGTCTGAGTTATCTGGTCGACGCCCAAAACGAGCAGATGCGGGACAACTGCCTGAACTACATCATCCAACTGGGCGAGGCGCTCGATTATCTGCACCGACAGAACTGGATTCACCGCGACGTATGCCCACGCAACGTGATGGTCGACTCTGACAACATGGTCAAACTAATCGACTTTGGCTTGGTGGTCCCCAACATTCCAGACTTTCAAAAGCCCGGCAACCGCACTGGTACCGCCAACTACATGGCCCCGGAATTGATCAAGCGGCAACGCACGGACCAACGCATCGATATTTTCTCGTTCGCGGTCACGGCGTACGAGATGCTTTCAAAACGCCTGCCGTGGGATGTTGCCGAACAAGAAACGCTGGAAACGGTTCTGCAGCACATCAACAAGCCGCCCAAGCCGATCTCTCAATTCGCTCCGCACGTCGACTCGCGTGTTGCGGAAGTCATCATGAAGGGATTGCAAAGCAATCCGGGTGACCGCTGGCAGACCATGTCTGAATTGCTCATCCCGCTGCGAACAGTTTGCGAGGAGATCGAAGCCAAACTGCAACTCGAGCGGAAGTTGAAGGCCGCCTCTGCCAAGGCCAAGGCGGTAAAAACCAAAACCACATCAGGTGCCGCTGCTGCGCAACCACAAAAACAGAAAAAGGACGACGACTTCTTCGAGCAGATCGTGCTCGGAGAAAGGACCAGCAAAAGTAGTAAGCCCAAATCGCCGGCGAAATCTGCGGCGCCAGATCCCGAGATTGGTGAGACGTCAGTCCCGACGCGGCACAAGCCCTCCTCGGATCTCCCTGCTCAAATTCCCAACTTCGATCTTGGAACGGACGACAAGTCGCAGCTCAAATCCAGCTCAAAGTCCTCCGAGCCAGACATTGTTGTCGAGGATGAATTCGACGGAATTGAAATCGAAGTCGAAGGCCACAAACTCGATGCCATCGATTCGAGCGTTGATTCGTCGGACGAGTTCGATGGCATCGAGATCGAAGTCGAAGGAGAGTTGCCGGTCGCTGCCGAAACATTGGCGAAATCAACTGATTCCCTCCGCAAGCACGCCCCGCTGCTCGAAAAAGACGGAGGCGGAACGCCCAGTGTCAAACCGGCCAAGTCAGTTGCGGACGATGACGATGAACCCGTGCTCCGTTTGCCGGATGACGACTGACAAGAATGCGTTCGTTCTTCAAACCGTCTTCCGAACTCCGCATTCGCCAAATGGATGAACTCGCAAAACTCAACTCCGCCCAGCGCGATGCGGTCGCGACCTTGTCTGGCCCGCTGCTGGTGCTCGCCGGGGCTGGCACGGGCAAGACGCGTGTCATCACGTTTCGCATCGCGAATCTCATCCGACACGGCGTTGAGCCCGATCGAATTCTCTCGGTCACGTTCACCAACAAAGCTGCACGAGAAATGCAGGAGCGAGCGCTCTCGCTCCTGACAGGACCGAGCGGTCGTAAACCGCAGCGGAAGCCGTGGATTTCAACTTTTCACAGTTTCTGTGTCCGCGTGCTGCGGCAAGACATTGAAGTGCTGGGCTATCCGAGCAACTTCACGATCTACGACCGAGGTGATCAGGAAGCCGCTGCCCGACGAGCTTTGCGAGACTTGCGTGTCGGCGAGAAACAGATGCGGCCGAGCGACCTCGTCAATCGCATCAGCCAATGGAAGACGCAAGGTGTCTTGGCCGCCGAGGCCAGCGAGTACGTCGAACACGACGGCGATGTCGTCGCCGCGATGGGCTACAAAAAGTATCAGTCGATTTTGAAGTCCTCCGGCTCTCTCGATTTCGATGACCTGTTGCTGCTGACGAATCGGCTGTTTGAAGAGCATCCCGAGGTGCTCGAAAGACATCAGCGACGTTTCGACCATGTCCAGATTGACGAGTATCAAGACACCAACGGCTCGCAGTTTGATTTGATTGAGGCTCTCGTCCGCCCGCATCGCAACCTTTGCGTCGTCGGCGATGACGACCAGTCGATCTATGGCTGGCGCGGAGCGGACATCGCACACATTCTCGGATTTCCAACGGTCTTTCCCGGCACCACAGTAGTCCGCCTGCAAGAAAACTATCGCTGCACTGAGCAAATCATCGGTCTTGCCAACAGTCTCGTGAAACACAACCGCAATCGGCACGCGAAACAGCTTTTTGCGTCGCGAACTCTGCAAGGCTCGGTGCGATATCGCGAGTACGAGAATGAAGAACTCGAAGCCGAAACGGTCGTCCGCGAGATCGACTTCAATCTCCGCCACGAACGCGCGAAACCCGACGACTTTGCGATCCTGTTCCGCACCAATGAGCAGCCACGGGTATTCGAGGTGCAGCTTCGCCGCTTCAAAGTGCCGTACGTGCTGTTAGGTGAGCGGTCGTTTTTCGACAACAAGGAGGTTCGCGATTTGCTGGCGTACTTACGGGTCATTTCGCAACCGCTCGACGAACAGTCGTTGCTGCGGATCATCAACACGCCGGCCCGCAACATCGGTGACACGTCTGTCGAAAAGATTCTCGCGAGAGCTGTCCAACGCAAAGTCCGTTTTTTCGACGCCGTCCCAGGACTTTGCGACGAGAAAGAACTCACCGTCAAGACCGCCCATGCCGTCGAAGCCTTCGCGACACTGCTGACTGACTTTCGACGCCGATTCGACGATGCCCCCAAGCAGATGGCCGAGACGTTTCACTCATTGCTCCAAACGATTAACTACGATCTTGAAATCCAGAGGCAATACAAGGAGCCAACGCAACAACTCGCGCGACAAGGGACTGTCGAGCAACTGATGGACACGGTCCAAGAGTACGTCTCCAACACGGCCGACCCGTCACTTAGCGATTTTCTGGACAACATCACGCTCTCTGACCGCGACAGCGAAACGGATAAAGATGAGCAACTCAAACAGCGCGGAGTGCGTTTGATGACGATCCACTCTGCAAAGGGTCTCGAATTCAATCGCGTCTACCTAGTCGGACTCGAAGAGGGTCTGTTGCCGCATCGCCGCTCCGTCGACGCGGAAGAGGCAACTCCGCAGAGCATCGACGAAGAACGCCGCCTTTGCTACGTCGGAGTCACGCGAGCGAAAGACTCGCTGACGTTGACTCGCGCACTCTTTCGGAAGAAGTGGGGCAAGCTGCGAGAAACGACGCCGTCCCGATTTTTACATGAGATGTTTGATGAAGAACCGCCGGTGGCAGCCGGAACGATTGACGAAAGTCATGGTCTCGATGACGTCGTGTGAAAGCCTGTGGTCATCCTTGTCAGAACCATCTGTGTTTGTCGACGACATTAAGCAGAGCGTCACCGGCGACGAAGCGACGGACGTTTTCCAGCAGCGTGGCCAAGTGACGCTCGGCAATCCGCGGTGAGGCGCCGGCAACGTGCGGTGTGATGATGACGTTGTCCATCCGCCACAATGGATGTGTGACGGGCAGAGGTTCCGTTTCAAAGACGTCCAAGCCAGCACCAGCGATCAAACCGTTCTGCAATGCGGAAGTCAGATCGGCGAGATCGACGATCGCGCCTCGGCCGATGTTGATCAGAACCGCCGAGCGTTTCATGGTCTCGAATCGCGGCGTGCGGAATAGTTTTTCAGTTTCCGGAGTGTGCGGTGCCGCGATCACCACGTAATCCGAATTCGCGAGCAGATCGTTCAATCGAGCAGTCGGCCAAACGTCTTCGAGTATTCCTGGCACGCTGCGGCAAAGCGGATCGACCGCCAGCCGTCGCATGCCAAATGCGGCGGCGCGGCGCAAAACCTCGCGACCGATCTCGCCCGCTCCGACGACCCCGAGTGTCATGTCCGAGAGGTGTTGGTGGCGGCGATCGATGTCTGAAACGACCGCAGGCCCGCTGCTGAATTGACTCCGTTCAGATTCTCCACCAACCGGTGCCCATTCCGAACGGTGTTGTCGATGAATGTACATGTGTAATTGCCTTGCGAAGCACAGCACAAAGCCAAACACGTGATCGGCGATCACGTCGGAAAAAAGTCCACGCATGTTGGTGAGGACGCATGGATGCTCGATCAATTCCGGAAAGAGATAATGTTCGAGACTGGCCGTCGGCGACTGGACCCATCGCAGTCGTCGCGCGTTCAAGAGCAAATCCGGAGTGAGCTTGCCGAAGAATGCCTCTGCATTGCGAATCATCTCGGCCGCATGTGAGATGGTGTGGCAATTGACAATGTCCAATGGACCGGCAACTGCTCGCAGACGATGCAAACGATCGTCGTCGATCGCGGGAGAAAGCAGCATTTGAACTGGCGGAGTTCTGGAATTCATAGTTGAATTATCCTCGAGGCAATTGCCTGCGAAATCATTGCCGGAAAAGACCTCTTTTGAGGCGGCATTGTCGCAGAGGTGGAATCTGTCAAGGTTCTATGAGTGGTCGTTCGCAAAGATTTTTTTTCGTCGTGTCAGCCGCTTGCTCTGTTGAGCTGCCGAGGTCAGAATCTCCCTCGCGCTTAGCAATTCTTTTTGGGACTTTCTTTCCTACAACGTTTCACAGAGGTATTCGACATGCGGATCATCTCCCGGAGTGTCAACGAGGGATTGGTGATTGATGACAATGTTCGAGTGACGATTTTGGAGATCCAGCGCCACCATGTGCGACTGGGAATTGAAACACCGAACCAGGCTCCGTACTACCGAGAGGAAGTCCTGTACTTCGATGACGATGGGGGCCTCGCTGCGGAGACGGAAGAACTACAGCCCGTCGCTGAACCATTGGTTCCCGCGACAGCGCTGTAACAAGTGATGGTAGGTGACAAAATGTTCGTGCGCGGCGGTCGAGTAAGAACGCCAGTGTCACGGCGCAGTGGGGCTCGTGTCGGCAGGCGCGGACTTTGAGCTGAGCTGTGTGGGTTGTCCCCTTCCGGCTTGTGGAGGCGACCATCCCCGTGCCATTCGATCCTACTAAAGCGGCTCGCCGATTGAGCGAGCTCGGAATTTTGACCGAGAAGTTGCCGCGACACATCGCGATCATCATGGACGGCAATGGCCGCTGGGCGAGAGCCCGAGGATTTCCACGCATCGAAGGTCACCGCCGGGGAGTTCGCTCTGTCCGCGAGACAATTGAGGAATGTGCGGAACTCGGGATTGAACAACTCACGCTGTATTGTCTTTCGAGCGAGAACTGGAAACGTCCGCAGCGTGAACTCGACATGCTGATGCGGCTGTTGGAGCAGTATCTCATCGAAGAACGATCCGAGATCATGCGCCAGGATTTGCGATTTTCGGTGATCGGACGCCGCGAAGGCTTGTCCGATGGTGTGCTGCGCGAAGTTGCCAAGACAGTTGAAGTCTGCCGCAACAATCGTGGTACTCGACTTTGTCTCGCGGTGAACTACGGAGGCCGGCAGGAATTGGTGGATGCGTTTCGCCGCATTGCGACTCGACTGCACGACCGTTCCTTGACCGTGGACACAATTGACGAACAGTGCATTGCCGAGCATCTCGACACCGCCGGGATGCCTGATCCCGATTTGGTGATCCGCACCGCGGGCGAGATGCGGATGAGCAACTACTTGTTGTGGCAAGCGAGCTATGCTGAGTTCTGGGTCACGTCCAAATGTTGGCCGGAGTTTCGTCCCACCGATTTGCACGACGCCCTGCGCGACTATGCGAACCGCGAACGAAGCTTCGGCGGACTGTCGAGGTAAGCGGACATGTTGAAACACCGTTTGCTGATGTCCGCGCTGCTGATCCCCGCAACGATCGGGTTGTTTTATTGGGACGATCAGTTTGGCCTCAAAGCTCCGATTCTGTTCGTCATCGTGTTGGTGATTTCCGCACGCTGCGTTTGGGAACTTGTCGTCTTGAGCAGAGTCGCAGGTTTTCGGCCAAATCTCAGTTTGTGTTGGATTTGGACAGCGACGTTGCTGTTCGCCGGGTGGGCACCGAATTTGTATCCAATGTCAGCGGCGGCATTGATTTTTAAGAATGGCCACGCGCCGTTCGGATGGCTCGCGGCAATGGCGATGTCGATTCTGCTCATGGCGATGATTCGTTTTCGGTCGCCTGATCCGACATCCGATTGTGCCGCGATGCAAACGCTCGATTCGATGAACCGCGCGGCCGGCAATCCGACGAATCAATCATCTGAGCCGCGAGCGGGTTTTCATCTTGGCTCGGCCGGCATCGAGTTCCTAATCATCAACTACGTGGGCGTGTTGATGGTCGTCACCGCTCAACTACGTTGGGTTGATCAAGGTGGCTACTTTGCACTCAGTGCTCTGGTCATCGCGACGAAGATGGGCGATGTCGGTGCGTACACCTTTGGAAGGCTGATTGGTGGTCCAAAGATGGTTCCACGCCTTAGTCCTGGTAAGACTTGGGCAGGGGGAGTCGGCCATCTGGTGACGGCGGGACTTTGCTCGGCCGCTTGGCTCTGTTGGATCGGCCCCAAAGTCAGCAGCTTCTGGTTCGCTTGGGGGTTCTGGCCGGCAATCGTGTTCGGTGTGGTCGTCGGCTTTGCGGGATTGATTGGTGATTTGGTTGAGTCCCTCATCAAGCGAGATGTTGGAGTCAAAGATGCTCCAGCATTGCTCCCAGGATTTGGCGGGCTGTTGGACCTGATGGACAGCATCTTGCTTGCAGGACCGGTGGCTTACGCGATGTGGCTTCAGTTGAGATGACCCACTCGTGGAGCACTTGTCCCGTGTGCTCGAAGGCAGGCAAGCTGGAAACACGCCCGCGCGAAGCAGCGGCATTGCAACATTTGTCGCAGCGATCACACTACGAGGCCGCGCAGGGCAGATGTGGTTTGTCCGCAGGGCGTCGTTTCGGAAATCGTTTAGTCCACCGTCGGAGTTTCAGAAGCAGCAATGGCCGAGAATTACATTTTTACGATTGAGGCGCTGACCCGGATGTATGAGGAGAAAGAAGTCCTCAGCAACATTTGGTTGGCGTTTTATCCGGGAGCGAAAATTGGAGTGCTCGGCAACAACGGGTCGGGTAAGAGCACACTGCTGCGGATCATGGCGGGTGAAGACAAAGACTTTATGGGTGAGGTCCGGCCGGCCAAGGGGATTAAGATCGGGTACTTCGCGCAGGAGCCGCGGCTGGACAAATACCAGACGGTTGGTGAGTGCATCAACGATGCGGTCGCCGATTCGCACGCGATTCTCGAACGGTTCAACGAACTCAATCTGAAGCTCGGCGAGCCGCTGGATCCTGACGAGATGGAGACGGTGCTCGAAGAGCAAGCCAAGTGCCAGGATAAGATCGACCACGACAACTTGTGGGAGTTGGATCGCACGCTCGAGATCGCGAAGGATGCGATGCGTCTGCCTCCCGATGACGCCGAGATCACCACGCTCTCCGGTGGTGAGAAGCGGCGCGTGTCGCTGTGTCACATTTTGTTGCAGAACCCCGATCTCTTGTTGCTCGATGAGCCGACGAACCATCTCGATGCCGAATCGGTAGCATGGTTGGAACGGTTCCTCGAGCACTTCGCGGGAACGGTTGTTGCGGTGACGCACGACCGATATTTCCTCGACAATGTCGCCAAATGGATTCTCGAACTTGACCGCGGCAAGGGGATTCCGTTTGAGGGAAATTACTCGTCGTGGTTGGAGCAGAAGTACGCGCGGATGAAAGTCGAAGAAAACAAGGAGTCGAAGCGGCAGAAGGAACTTGCCCGCGAGTTGGAGTGGGTTCGCATGTCGCCGAAGGCCCAGGCGACCAAGAACAAGGCTCGCTTGCAACGCTACGAAGAGCTGCGAGCACAACAGTACAACGGAGCTGACGACACGGCTCAGTTTCAGATTCCCTCCGGCAAGCAGTTGGGTGATTTGGTGATCCGCGCGGAGAAGCTGACGAAGAGCTTTGGTGAGCGGCTGCTTTTCGAGAACATGGAGTTCAATCTCCCGCGCGGCGGCATCGTTGGCGTGATCGGGCCGAACGGTGCGGGCAAAACGACGCTCTTCAAGATGATCATGGGTATTGAAAAGCCGGACAGTGGTGAGTTGCGGATCGGCAATGCAGTCGAACTCGCTTACGTCGATCAGTCGCGCGACTCACTGGATGGCGACAAGTCGGTATATGAGGAGATCAGCGGTGGGGCTGACGTGCTCGAAGTTGGCGGCATGAAGATTCACGCTCGCGCCTACTGCGGCCGGTTCAACTTCAAAGGCCCGGATCAACAGAAACTGGTCAAGCAACTCTCCGGCGGCGAGCGGAATCGAGTGCATCTCGCGAAGCTGTTACGGCGCGGCGGCAATGTGATCCTGCTGGACGAACCGACGAACGATCTCGACGTTGAAACGCTGCGCGCGTTGGAAGAAGGGCTCTCGAACTTCGGCGGCTGCGCGATCGTGACCAGCCACGACCGCTGGTTCCTCGACCGTATCGCAACGCACATCCTCGCCTTCGAGGGTGACAGCCAAGCGTATTGGTTCGAGGGGAACTACAAGATGTACGAGGTTCAGAAGCGCGAGCGTCTGGGAGCGGATGCCGACCAGCCGCACCGAATCAAGTACCGGCCTCTGGCGAGGTAGACTTGATGGTAGCCACGTTCGGCAGAACGTGGGTTATTCACGAGTTCTTTTGGGGTCGCCCATGTTCTGACGAACATGGCTACAGCAGAATGCAATCCCAGTTTTC
>VGZH01000087.1 GCA_016872645.1 Planctomycetota bacterium
GCATCATGGCTCGCATCAACGACAATTATCTGAAGCTCAAAGCGGGATACCTCTTCCCGGAAATCGGTCGCCGTGTCGCGAAGTTCGCGTCAGAGAATCCCTCGGCCAACATTATTCGGCTGGGGATTGGCGACGTCACTGAACCGCTGATCCCGGCGGTCGTCCAGGCATTTCATCAGGCTGTGGACGAGATGGCAAAACGCGACACGTTTAAGGGCTACGGGCCAGAGCAGGGCTATGAATTTCTGCGAACCGCGATTGCACAGAACGACTATCAGGCTCGCGGAGCGGAGGTGTCGGCGGACGAAATCTTTGTTTCGGACGGATCAAAGTGCGACACCGGGAACATCCTCGACATCTTCGGCGATGACAACGTCATCGCCGTGACCGATCCGGTCTATCCGGTCTACGTCGATACGAACGTGATGGCAGGACACACTGGCCCGGCCGATGACGCGGGGCGCTACGGCGGTTTGGTTTACATCCCGATGACCGCCGCGAACGGGTTCACTCCCGCGCTGCCGGATCGCAAGGTCGATCTGATTTATCTCTGCTTCCCGAACAACCCGACGGGGACGGTCATCAGCAAAGAGGCACTGACCAAGTGGGTCGAGTACGCGAAGGCCAACGACGCGATCATCCTCTACGACGCGGCCTACGAGTCGTACATCACCGACCCAACCGTGCCGCATTCGATCTTCGAGATTCCCGGCGCGAAGGAAGTCGCGCTGGAGTTCCGCAGCTTCAGCAAGACTGCCGGCTTCACCGGTACGCGCTGTGCGTTCACGGTCGTACCGAAGACGTTGAAGGGAAAGACTTCATCGGGCCAAAGCGTCGACATTCACTCGCTGTGGAATCGTCGGCAGAGCACGAAGTTCAACGGTGTATCGTACCCGGTGCAGAAGGCCGCCGCTGCGATTTACTCGGCCGAAGGGAAGCAGCAGATCCGAGACATGATCGCGTTCTACCTGACCAACGCACGGCTGATCCGCGAGGGTTTACAGCGAGCGAATATCGAAGTCCACGGCGGAGTGAACGCCCCGTATGTCTGGCTGAAAGCTCCGCGCAATCTGTCGAGCTGGGACTTCTTCGACCTGCTGCTGTCGAAGGCACACCTCGTCGGGACACCCGGCAGTGGCTTTGGAGCGGCGGGGGAGGGCTACTTCCGTTTGTCCGCCTTCAACAGTCGCGAGAAGGTCGAAGAGGCGGTCGCGCGGTTTCAAAAAGTGGTGGGCTGATTGTTTGGGTCATCTCGCCGGACGAGGTGCCTTATGTGGTTCTACTACGTTTTTTTTGGTTATCTCGGTGGGCCGTTGGCTCTCCTTGTGATCGTCGTCATTTTTGTGTTGGTGGTTTGTTGGAGCTGTGGGGTGAGTCTCGATTCGCTGCTGGATTGGGGAGAGCAGTCCACGGCTTTGACCTGCTACCACTGCGGCCAGCAGACCTCCTCCAGCGGCAAGACGTGCGAGCACTGCGGCGGCGAACTGCAATGACGAGAGAGGAGTGATCAGCGTGGGGATTAGCTTCTTCGGATTGATCATCGTCGTCGGCTTGGCGGTGATCTTTGGATTGGTCAAAGGGATTTCGGCGATGCTCGGCCTGTTCAAGTCGGCGCAAGGGGGCCACGCGATGCTCGCTTGTCCAACGTGTGGCCAGCAGACGTCTCACGCCAATGGCCGTTGTGATGCGTGCGGTGCCGAGTTGTGACCTTCAACCCAGCGCTGTCGCTCCGCGGCAGGAAATTGGTGTACCGTGCAGTAACAATAAAGACCTCTTGGAACCTTTGAATTTCATCCCGATCGGCCTTCCTGTCATGAAGCGACAGGGCTACGAGTGTGTCTCATGCCCAGCTTGACCGTCGAAAACTATCTCAAAGCCATTTGGCAAATCGGGGCCTCGACAAATTCGACGTCGGCCTCGACGGGAAAGCTGGCGCAAAGTTTGAACGTTTCGCCCGGAACCGTCACGAGCATGCAGAAGGCGTTGGCTGAGGCGGGACTTGCCGAGTATCGACCGTATGAAGGGGTCAGTCTGACCGAAGCAGGCCGCACGCTCGCGCTGCGGATGTTGCGTCGGCATCGATTGATCGAGTTGTTCCTCGTGCAGACGCTCGGCTTGACGTGGGATCAAGTCCACGAAGAGGCGGAGAATATGGAACACGCGGTCAGTGATTTTCTGATTGACCGCATCGACGATTTTCTTGGCAACCCGGCGTGCGATCCGCATGGCGATCCGATCCCGACGGCAAGTGGAGATCTGCGAACAAGCGGCGAGGAAAGTCAACCGCTCCACAGTGTTCCCGTTGGCACCAAGGTGCGATTGGTGCGTGTACTCAATCAAGACGCCGAATTTCTGCGATACCTCACCGAATCAGGCTTGTCGATCGGCACGACCGCGTTGGTGGAACAGGTCAACGAAGCGGCCGGACTCGTATCGCTGCGCCGTGAAGATCGTTCGGTCGCGATGGGCCGTGCAGTCGCCGAACAGTTGCTGGTTGTCGTGCAATGACGAATGACGGCGAGCATTGCGATTGATTTGCTCGCCGATATGCTCTCCTGCCAGTTTGATCGTGTCAGCTAAGCGGATTTGAACGGTTCTCGTCTGCTCGCGAACTCGTGACTTCGTTGTGTTTCAGGATGCCCCCGAATGTCTGCCGATCCCTCCCTCGCCCCTACCGATCCTGTGATGACTTCTGACTCTATCGTGGAGACGACTTCGACTGCCGAAGAGTCAGCTCCGCGAGTCACACTCAGCCCGACCGGGGCCGAAGAGTTTAAAGCGGTCGGCTCGATTGCTCCCGCCAAGTTGGAGGAAAACCGTGAGCGATCGCGAGACATCGACGCCGATGCCGAACGGGAAACGCGTCTGATCCGCGAAGCCCCGATCCCGCGACAACAACCCTCTGTCGAAGTTCCGCTTGAACAAGAACTCGACGCCGCACTCGAAGCGGAGATCAACGCCGCAATGGGTGGTGGTGCGATTTCGACCGAAGGTGCGCTCGGCATAGTGACGACGGCGATCGCGGAAGCTCCGGCCGAAGAGACGCTGCATCAGGGCAAACGCATCAAGGGGAAGGTCTCGCTGTTGCACGGCGAGGACATGTTTCTGGATCTCGGCTTCCGGTCGCAGGGAATCCTGCCGCTCAAGCAATACGAGGGGAAAGAAATCCCGGCGCTCGGCGCCGAGATCGATGTCATCGTTCACAAGGTCAGCCCGGAAGAGGGACTGATTCACGTCAGCTTGCCGAGCGGTCGTCAAAAAGTTTCCGGCAATTGGGATGCTGTCCAAGCGGGACTCGTCGTCGATTGCATGGTCACCAAATCGAACAAGGGAGGACTTGAAGTCAACGTTGGCTCGCTGCGCGGTTTTCTTCCATCGGGGCAAGTCGATCTGCGGTTTGTTGAAAACCTCGACTCGTTTATTGGCCAGAAGCTGACGGTCAAGATCATCGAGGCGAACAAGGCCAAGCGAAACCTGATCGTCAGCCGCCGAGCACTACTGCTCGAAGAACGTGCCCATGCCGAGGAACGAATTCTCAGCACGCTGGAAGTCGGCCAGACGCTCGACGGTACGGTGAAGTCGGTTAAGGATTACGGAGCATTCGTCGATCTCGGCGGGATCGACGGTTTCGTTCACATTGGCCAGATGAGTTGGCAGCACATCAAACATCCCCGCGAAATGCTCGCCGAAGGTCAGGCGGTAAAGGTCAAAGTCGTCACGATCAGCGACGACAAAAAGAAGATCGGCCTGAGTATCAAGCAAACCAGCCACAGCCCGTGGGACTTGGCCGCCTCGAAATACTTCCAAAGCCAAACGATCAGCGGCAAGGTGACGCGGACGACCGATTTCGGAGCGTTCGTGGAACTCGAACCGGGCGTCGAAGGGATGATTCACATCAGCGAACTGGACCACAAACGAGTCGTCCGCGTCACCGATGTCGTCTCCGCAGGTCAAACGATCGAGGCTCAAATCCAAACCGTCGATCCGGTCAAGCACCGCATCAGCCTGTCGCTGAAAGTGCTCAAGGCCAAGCCCGAACCGGCTGCACCTCCGCCAGAGGAAGTTCCGGAAGAACCCGCTGCTCCGCCGCCAAAACGAAAGATTCCGCTCAAGGGTGGCCGCGAACACGACGAACCACGCTCCGGTGGACTGTTCGGAAATCCGTCTGATTTCAAGTAGTCGCCGTTCGCCTGGAGTCCTCCGATGGAACGACAACGTTGGACCTTGGTTACTCTGCTGTTCGTCGCGTCAACGGCGTTCGTCTTTGGCCAGTCGTCGGACAAGTTTCGTGACGCTCGGCATCGCATGGTCAAAGAGTGCATCGAACGGGAAGGGGTCAAAGACCCTCGCGTACTCGATGCAATGCGAGCAGTGCCGCGACACGAATTCGTGAAGCCGGCGCAACTCAAAGATGCCTATCACGACACGGCGTTGCCGATCGGCAATCAGCAGACGATCTCGCCGCCGTTCGTCGTCGCGTACATGACTGAGACGATCGAGCCGAAAGCCACCGATCGCGTTCTGGAAATTGGCACCGGCAGCGGCTATCAGGCGGCCGTACTCAGCGGGTTGGTCAAAGAAGTCTACACGATTGAAATTGTTGAACCGCTCGGCAAAGAAGCGGCTCGGAAGCTCAAGAAGCTCGAATACAACAACGTCTTCTGCAAAGTCGGCGACGGATATCTCGGTTGGCCGGAGCACGCACCGTTCGACAAGATCATCGTCACCTGCTCGCCGGAGAACGTTCCGGTGCCGCTGGTCGAGCAACTCAAGGATGGCGGCAAACTGCTCGTCCCGCTCGGCGAACGCTACCAGCAAGCGTTTCATCTTTTCGAGAAGAAAGACGGCAAGCTCGAACAGAAGAAACTGATCCCCACGCTGTTCGTGCCGATGACCGGCAAGTCGGAGGATCTCAGGCAGGCTCAGCCTGATCCGCTGCATCCGCGATTGCTCAACGCCAGCTTCGAGATCGACGAAAACAAAGACACGCTTCCGGACAGTTGGCACTATCAACGGCTAACGGAAATGATGACCGACAAGCCGCCCGACGGCAAAGTCTTCCTGCGGATGGAAAACGACGACCCTGGCCGGCTGGCTCAAGCCCTACAGGGAATGGCGATCGACGGCCGCAAGATCGGATCTGTCTCGATCGCGCTGCAAATTCGCGTCGAGAAGATTCGCCCCGGGAATGAGTCGTTTCAAAAGCCGATGTTGGTCATTCACTTCTACGACCAGAACCGCAAAGAAATCGAATCGTTGGTGATCGGTC
The DNA here is from genome assembly GCA_016872645.1 of Planctomycetota bacterium. Taxonomy (GTDB): domain Bacteria; phylum Planctomycetota; class Planctomycetia; order Planctomycetales; family Planctomycetaceae; genus SXKJ01. The sequence continues at coordinate 5,270 of VGZH01000087.1, forward strand.
CGTGGCTGCGCGATACCGACTGGGACATTGTCGGCGGCGTCATTCCTGTTCCGAAGGAAGCTCGCGAGGCGATCATCCGCATCGGACTCAACGGAGCCACCGGCCGGTTGGACATCGACGACATCAAGTTCCGCCCCAAGCCCCGGTGATGAAAGAGTAGGGAGTGATGAGCGGCGAGTTGCAAGTTGACGGGCCGTTGCTGTTCGATGTCTCCACGAGAACCCAGATCGAAGTCACCGGCCGCGATTCCGTGAAGTTCCTGCACAGCTTCTGCACCAATGACATCAAAAAGCTGCAACCGGGGCAGGGGTGCGAGGCGTTCGTCACGAACGTGCAAGGCAAAGTGCTCGGCCACATTTTTGTCTTTGCGGAACGAGATTCGTTATGTCTCGAATCGGTGGCCGGCGCCGCCGCGAAGTTGATGCCACATTTTGATCGGTACGTTATTACTGAAGACGTCCGATTCGCGGATCGTTCGACGGAGTTCGCGAAATTGCTGCTGACCGGCCCATCGTCAATCGAGTTGCTCGAACGACTGGGATTGCCGGTCAGCTCGCTGCCTCGATACGGGCATCTTGCTCACGGCAGCGACGGATTGCCGTTGCGATCCGTTCGCCGAGTCGACTGGTTCAACTCGCCGACCTGGCTGCTGTCGATGCCGGTTGCTCAACGCGATGAGGTTCGAAAAACTCTGACGGAAGCCGGCGCAGGACTGGCGGACGATGTTGAGTTTCACTCGTTGCGAATCGCCGCCAGATTTCCGCTCTACGGCATCGACATCACTGAGGAGAACCTCGCTCAAGAAGTCGGTCGCACCGAACTGGCCATCTCGTTCACAAAGGGTTGCTACCTCGGCCAAGAGCCGATCGCCCGCATTGATGCGATGGGTCACGTCAACCGCCAGTTGTGCCGAATCGAAATTTCGTCGGGACCGCAGCCGACCGTGGGCGCGACGGTCCTCGACAAGCCCGCCGCAGAAGACAAACCGATTGGCACGATCACGTCCTCTGCGTCGAAGCGAGTTGGAGTTGATGACACACCGCTCGCGCTGGCGTACGTCCGCAGCGCGTTCGCGAAGGTCGGCAACCAAGTGTTTGTAGACGGACGCAGTGCGAAGGTGGTTTGATTCGCAGGCCGGACGAGTACGGCCATCCAAAAGCTGCCGAACGCTCGCGAGGTTCGTTTCGTTGCGATAGCTTGTCCGCCTCGCGCTTCGACGTGACGCGCATCGCTTGGTTGCCGCCTTGAGGAGTCTCCTGCCATGACCCACTCGCCGAATCCGCTGACTTCGTCGTTCGATCGTCGTGACTTCTTGCAGATGAGCGCCGCGCTGGGAGCCGGACTGTGGGCATCCGGTGTGACGAGGGTCTCGGCCGACGATGCGGAGACGCGCAAACTGAACGTCGGCGTGATGGGCTTGAGCCGCGGACTCGGGCACGTCGATGCGCTGCTGAAGATGGAGAAGGACAAGAACGTCGAGATCGCGTACCTCTGCGAGGTCGATGCAAACCGTTTGGAACGCGGCCAGAAAATCGTGACCGACAAGATCGGCCGGACTCCGCAAGGGGTCACCGATTTTCGCAAGATGCTGGAAGATCCAACGCTCGACGCGGTCTTCATCGCGACCTGCAATCACTGGCACGCGCCGGCCGCGATCTTGGCAATGTCGGCGGGCAAGCACGTCTACGTCGAGAAGCCTGGCAGCCACAACGCGGCGGAGAGCGAGATGATTGTCACAGCGGCTCGCAAGAATAAGCGGGTCGTGCAGATGGGCAATCAGCGGCGCAGTTGGCCGGTCGTGCAAGAGGGGATCGAGAAGCTCAAGGCGGGAGCGATCGGCAAAGTCACGATGGCTCGCTGTGTTTACAACGGCCTGCGTGGTCCGATCGGCAAGGGTGTCGTGCAGGCTCCGCCGCCGCATCTCGATTACGACTTGTGGCAAGGACCGGCTCCTGACCGGCCGTACAAGTCCAACTTGATCCCGTACAACTGGCACTGGCATTGGCATTGGGGTGGCGGCGAGATGGCTAACAACGGCATCCACGGCCTCGATGTCGCCCGCTGGGGCTTAGAAGTCGACTGCCCGTCAACCGTCTCGTTCGTCGGGGGGCGATACGCTCACGATGACGATCAAGAGACACCCGACACCGGCGTCGCGATGTTTCACTTCGGCGACAAGGCGATCGCCTGGGATTGCAGCAGTTGTCATCCCCGTCGCGGCGAGAACCTCCCGTTCGTCACCTTCTATGGCAGCGAGGGAACTCTGCAACTCGAACCGGGAATGCGAATCCTCGACCTGCAAGGGAAAGAGGTCGAAAAGAAAGACAACACCGTCGGCATCGGTGACGTGATCCACATGGGCAACTTCCTGGATGCGATCCGCACCGGCAAGACACCCAACTCGGAGATCGCCATCGGCCAGGCGAGTACGCTGTTGTGTCATCTCGCCAACATCGCCTATCGCACTGGCCACACACTGCATCTCGATCCGCAGACGAAGAAGATCAAGGACGATGCCGAGGCGATGAAGCTTTGGGGCCGCGAGTACCGCAAAGGGTGGGAACCGAAAGTGTGATTACTCTGCGGAGTGCGGTGTGCCAGCACCGCTTTGACACTTTGGCTGGCTTTTGACCAGCCGAGTGAATCCAAAGCATTGCTGATGCACGCGCACTCCAAAAGCGGCGACCTCACCCCTTCGGCTTCATCGCCAGCAATCGAAGTTGTTTGTCGTGATGCGCGGTCGCGAGTTGGATGCCATCGGGGTGCAGCGCGAGATCGCGGATCGAGTTGCCGATGTTGAACGTGTGGAATTCGTTCTTCTCCCCTGGCTTCCAGAAGAAGAGGTGTCCGCCGCCCCCGCCGCCGACTCCGCCGATCAGGAAATTCTCCGGGTGCAGGACCGCGCCGAAGGCTTTGCCGTTCAGGCCCGACTTGCAGAGGTGGGCGATCGTCTCTTTGCCGGTCTCCCAGTCGATCATGCAGAAGGCGGGATTGCCGACGCCGGCGAAGGCGTTCGAGACGTTTGTGATTCCCCCAGCGACAAACGCTTTGCCGTCCTTCGCGAACTGCAACGAGTACGGCCCACCGTAGTCGGCCATAAAGCCGGGATCGTATTTGTGGAGCGTCGGGACTTTGAACGATCGCAGAGCTTTGCCGGTCTCGACTTCCCAGTCGATGAAGTTCGCGATCAGGTCGCCGGAGACCAGGTTCTTGCCTCCCGGATGAAACGCGACGTTGTAGACATGCCGCTCGTGCCCGGTCATCTCGCGGACGAGACTGCCGTCATCCACTTTCCAGAGTTTCACTTTCAAGTCGTTGCCGCAGGAAGCGACGAACTGACCGTCCGGGCTGACATCCAGTGCTCGGATCCAACCGGCATGCGCCTCGACCTTGCGAATCGGAGCCGGCTTCTCACCGGCAGCTGGCCACCAGACGAGTCGGCCCTCGTGTCCTCCCGTCAGTATCGTTTCCCCCTTGTTCGCAAAAGCAATCGCTCGGACCCACGAGTCGTGACCGCCTTCGAAATCGGTCTTCGTTCCGCTGGCTAAGTCCCAGCGTACGACCTTGGAGTGCTGCAGACCGACGAACACGTATCGGCCAGCCGGATCGAACCGGCAGGAGACCAGCGAGGCTTCATTAGCGAACGACTTCACGACATGCGTTTGAGCAGAATCGGCAGGCATGATCGGTCTCCGGCGGGAAGGTTGGCGAGCATTCGTGAGACACGATAAGCTCGCGCGAGCTTGTTTGGGAGTCGAGGAGCCGAGTCGTGATCGTGGGCCTGGGCACGGACATCGTCGAAGTCAGTCGGATCGAAAAGATGATCGAACGACATGCCGACTCGTTTGTGAGTCGCATCTTTACCCCCGGCGAGATCGCGTACTGCCAGCAACGCAAGTTCTCGGCCGAGCCATTCGCCGGTCGCTGGGCCGCGAAGGAAGCGGTGATGAAAGCGCTTGGAACCGGCTTCATCCAGGGAACGCACTTCCAAGAAATCGAAATCGTTACCGAAGAATCCGGCCACCCGCGTGTCGTCTTGCACGGTTCGACCGCCGAACTGGCGAAACAACTCGGCATCGGCGAACTGCTCGTCACCATGTCCCACTGCCGCGAATACGCGACGGCGACCGCGATCGGCCTGCGAACGACCTGTCCGGCCGATGACTGAAGGCCGAAAGCCGATGGCCGTTTTCCCAAACTCGAAGACTGAGGAACCCTGAATGCGTCGCTTGCTGCTTGCGATCCTTTGCTGGTTGTCGTCCTTCCCGTTGTTCGCCGTCGAATTCGACGCGGCTAAGCTCGGCAAGATCCGTGAGCGGATGCAGGGATTCGTCGATCAGAAGCTCATTGCCGGTGCCGTAACGTGCGTCGGCTCCAAGGACGGCGTCGCGCATCTCGAAGCAGTCGGCTTGCAAAAGATCGAAACGAAACAGCCGATGCCGAAGGACGCACTATTTCGCATCGCCTCGATGACCAAGCCGATCACGGCCATCGGCATCATGATCCAGCAAGAAGATGGAAAACTCTCGGTCGACGACCCGGTCGAGAAACACTTGCCGGAATTTCGAGGTCAACGGGTTGTCGCCTCGCGCGAAGGTGATTCGGTCACGCTCAAAAAACCGTCACGGCTCATCACGATCCGCGACTTGCTCACACACACGTCCGGCTTGCCGGGTGGCTTTCCACCGGGACTCGCCGATCTGTACGCGACTCGACAGCGCACGCTGGCCGAAGCGGTGCTGGTCAGCTCGCAGCAACCGCTCGACTTCGAGCCGGGCAGCAAGTGGGCGTACTGCAACGCTGGTATCGACACGCTTGGCCGCATCATCGAGGTTACCTCCGGGCAATCGTTCGAGGAGTTCCTGTCCGTTCGCGTCTTCCGTCCGCTGGGAATGAACGACACCGCTTGCTTTCCGACCGAGCAACAAACGCCGCGCATCGCCGGCTTGTACGACTCGAAGAACGGCGAACTCTTCGCCGCGAACCGGCCAATCGTCGGCCCGGCCACCGGAGCCAAGCACCCGATCCCAGCGGGCGGGCTGTACTCGACGGCCGCCGATCTGGCGAAGCTGTATCAGGCGATGCTCAATGCCGGGCATCTCGGCTCGACGAAAATCATCTCGCCGGAAAACATGCTGACGATGACCAAGGTTCAAACCGGCGATCTGCAATGCGGCTTCGTCCCCGGCATGGGCTTCGGTTTCGGCTGGGCGGTCGTCAAAGAGCCGCAAGGAGTCACCGCGATGCTTTCGCCCGGCACGTTCGGTCATGGCGGAGCGTTTGGCACCCAAGCGTGGATTGACCCAAAACAAGACCTGTTCGTGATCCTGTTGATTCAGCGAGTCGGTCTGCAGAACGCCGATGGCTCCGATTTGCGTCGTGAGCTACAACAACTCGCCGTGGAGGCGATCAAACGCTCCCTGTAGGTCTGGCTTCCCAGCCTGACCCGAATTGAAATGAGACGTCAACTCTTGATCGGGTCAACTTAGAAAGTCTGACCTACGTCTGAAAGGCACGTCGATGCGCTCTTCGCTGATCGTTTTGAGTTTGACCCTATTTGTGCCTGGCCTACTTTCCGCGCAGGACAAGCCCCAACCGCGCACGTTTCGCGGTGCCGTGGATTGCCTGAAATGTCACACCGGCGGCTTGCCCAAGGCACCCGATCCGTTGTTGGCGGCGGCTGGCTTCGGCGAGAACCTCACCGATGACAGTTGGGTGTTGCTCGACGAGCTGAAAACGTGGACCGCCTCCGATCGGCATCTACAAGCATTCACGGCGTTGAAAAACGATCGATCAAAACGGATGGGACAACTACTGGGAGTCGAGGAACTTCATCGCGACAAGCGTTGTCTGGCATGCCACACCGCGTTCCCTTTGTCAGCGATGGGAGACGATCCGCGGCTGATGTCCGCCGAACTGACAAAAGACTTGAAGGTCGCTCAAGGGGTCAGTTGTGAAGGCTGTCATCTTCCTTCGGGGGATGCAGCCGGAGGCTCGGACGCGAAGGGCTGGTTCGTCCCGCATGCGAACAAAGAAGCTTGGCGGTTCCTTTCCGCGAAGGACAAACTCGACAAGTTCGGTTTCACCAACGTTCGATCTGCGTCGTCTCGCACTCGAATGTGTCTGTCCTGTCACTTGGGAAACGTCGCTGAGGGAAAAATCGTCACTCATGAAATGTATGCCGCCGGTCATCCACCGCTGCCCGGTTTTGAACTGGAGACGTTCGCCCAGCAGATGCCCAAGCACTGGCGCGACTTTCATAAGAAGGCGGACGGTGTGCGCGAAGAGTTTCTCAAACGAAACGTCGATGACCTCTATGGCCGTGATTCGTTCAAGCTGGACAATCTGCACGAGACGAATGCGGTGCTGGTCTCGGCGATCGTATCGCTCAGCGAGAATTTAAAATTGGCCAGCGACCTCGCGGATGAGCGATCGACTTCGCCGGTCGCGAAACCTGACTTTCCAGAGTTGGCCCAATTCGAGTGCTTCGCCTGTCACCACGATTTGAAGGACCGCAGTTGGCGACAACGCCGCGCGCTGACCGGGACTCCCGGCCGTCCGCTGTTGCGCGCCTGGCCAACTGTACTCGCCAAGTTGGCGTTGAGTCGGCTTCACAGTGATCTTCAGGAATTGTCTCGGCGAACACAGCCCATCGACAAATTGCTCAGCGATCAGCCCTTCGGCCGGCGTGAAAGTTGGGTGGAAGTCGTCAAACCGGCCACCGATTGGCTCGATCAACAAGCCTTGGCGTTGGAGCGCAAGCCGCTCTCGCGAGATGCCGGGTTGGCTCTGCTGCGCGACATTGTCGCCGTGGCCGACAGCGAGTACTGGGACTACGACTCCGCACGACAGCTCGTCTGGGCAACCAACGTCCTGCGCCGCGAACTGGCTGGCGATTCCAGCTCACCGGCCGTGCGCGACGTGATCGCCACCGTCGCCGCTGATCTGGCTGATGTAGAAAAACTCTTCGCTCTCAACTTGCTCGATGGCCGCAAAGCGGAGCAAGAGATTCCGGGTTCCACAAAGACTCGCGAAGTGACCGAAGTCGACCTCACGAAGACGTTGCCGCCGATTGCCGACTACGACGCGACTGTCTTCCGCGAGAAGTTTCGTAAGGTCAGCAGCAAGCTAACCGCGAAGTAGCCCAGGCCCTTGTCGCCTGGTCGATTGGAATTGAAAAGAAAACAACCTACTCACAAGGAGTCGGGCGACCGATCTTGATCACATCCCGGCCTTCAGCGCTTCGAGATGTCGCGCGAAATGTTCGGCCAGGACTTCGGTGTAGGTATCGAGGTGTGACTCTAAGACGCTTCGCACCGCCGGGCCGAATTCGGCATGCGTCAACACCGAGCCAAACGTGCAATGTAGAATCTGCCGGCCCGGAGCAGTGAAGCCCTTGCCGGTCGGCACTTCACACCACATCTCCAAGTAAGCCCGTTCGAGATCGAGCGCGGTTGCGAGTTGATCGGCGGCCGGCACACCGGCCAGCGTGGCCGAGACATGGTACGTCGCCTTGTCCGTGTCGTAACGGCCGCGAGCAAACGCGATGATCTCGCGAAACAGTTTCTCGTCGTGCCGAGCAACGACGCGCAGAGCTTCGAGATAGCTGGTCCCGGCGGTCTTCACATGGAAACGACCCTTCGTCGCGCGAGCCAGTGCGGCGTACATCGACAGCTTATCCGAACCTGAATGCAGACTGAGCTTGTACGGGCCGAGCATCGCCGCGATCGCCGCGTGCTCGTACAGAGAACGGTCAAGCAACGCGAGATCACCTTTGAAATCGACTCCCTTTTCGAATTCGCCGACGAACCGCGGCGCGAGACTGACCAGCTTCATCCCGCGCGACAGGCATTGGTCGGCGATGATGTAGTGCTCGGCGAGCGTCGTCGGGTTGTCGGTTTCATCGACGCTCAGTTCGATCTCGAAATCGCGGGCGGCTGACGTCTGCACTTGCCGGATGTGGTCTGAAAGCGCGACTGCCTGATTGATCGCTCGGCCGTATTTCACGGCGGCTTGAAGGCAGGCTCGGTCGGTGAAGTCGATAACCGTGCTGGTCGGGAGCGTCACTTTACGACCGACATACCGCGGCACCCAGCCGACTTCAGCCGCGATTGCCGCCGCTTTTTGCCGAAGCGTTGACTCGTCGTCGCTGTCCGCTTTCGGATCGACAGCTCCCGACGGGTCGATCGTGAAGAACGTGAACCCGACCGCCGCCGTTCGATTGACGTCCTCGGGAGTCTTCAGATGATCGGCATCCGCACCACACAGACCGGTCCAGCCACAACTCGTCATGCCGCTGACCGCATCGTCGATCACGTTCTGCGGAGTCCGCTGCGTCCGCGTCATCTCACGAATGGATTGTTGCGGGAAGATCGCTTCGATGCCGCAGGGGACGCGATGCATCGACGCGATGTGACCGGGAGTGGCGAGACCAATCCGGTCTCCGAATCCGAAGCTGGGTTTGAGGCCGAGAGTTTGAAATTGCATGGGTCGAGGTCAGGGATTGGGGGGCAGGGGTTGGTGACTGACTCGTTGAACGGCTTGGTCCATTCGGGTGAGCGCTCTTTCGCGACCGACCAGCAGGACGCACTCGTAGACGCCGGGGCCGATGGGGACGCCAGTCGTGCTGATACGCAGAGCGTGAATCAGCGTGCCGGGTGATTGGCTTTGTTCCTCGCAATACGATTTCAAGGCGGCTTCGAGATTCTCGACGGTCCAGTCGAGCAGGGCGGCAATGCGGTCTCGATAGCCGGCGAGCAGCGCGGGGACTCCCTCTTTGGCAAGGCGCTTGGCGAACTCTTTCTCGTCGTAGGTGATCTCGTCTCGGAAGAAGTAGGCGACGTCAAGTACATCACTGAAGAGCCGGATTCGGTCACCCAGCGCGGCGATCACGCGTGCGGTGAATTCACGGTTTTCAGGCGTTGGTGGCGAAGCGATCAAGCCGGCCTTTTCCAAATACGGCAGGCAGCCAGCGACTTTTTCGGCGAGCGGCAACTGCATCATCCAGTGCTGCTGGTACGAAACCATCTTGTCGGGATCGAAACCGGCCGGAGCTTTGACGACCCGGTCGAGCGTGAAAAGCTTCACCGCGTCGTCCAGCGAAAAGATTTCGGTCTTGTCGTCGAGTGACCAGCCGAGTCGCAGCAGCCCGTTCAAGATTCCCGCTGGCAGGAAACCGACTCGTTCGTAGAACTCGACCATCACTGGATCGAGTCCCGCTTGGCCAGACAGGCCGATCTGCGTGAAGACCGCATCCCCCTTGTCGCACAGTTTTTTGAACGAGGCGTTGTTGCGGTACTGAGCCAGCTTCCGCTTGCTGAGTTTTTCCTTCCCACCCGGAGCGGCGACATACGGAATGTGAGCGAACTGCGGCAGCGTGTTGCCAAGCGCCTGATGCAGCAGCACCTGAGTCGGCGTGTTAGAAAGATGTTCCTCGGCGCGGATCACGTGCGTGATCTGCATCTGCGTGTCGTCGATCACGGTTGCGAAGTTGTATAGCGGCGAGCCATCGCCGCGCATGATAACTGGATCGGCCATGAGGCCGGCGTCCCATTCGACTCGGCCCCGAATGTGATCGTCGATGACAACCATTTGATTGCGGGGAACGAGAAACCGAATAACGTGCGGCCGGCCCTCGACGAGGAATTTTTGAATCTCGGATTCGCTGAGTTGCAGCGAACGCCGAGCACTCAAGTAGGGCCGCTTCTCCGCTTCAGCGAGCTTGCGGTCTTCGTCGATTTGCTCCTTCGTCTCAAAGCAGCGATAGGCTTTCCCCTCGCGGAGTAGCCGGTCGGCGGCGGCTCGGTACAGTTCGCCGCGCTGCGACTGAAAATACGGAGCGTAAGGGCCTCCGATTTCTGGACCTTCGTCCCAGGTCAGGCCGAGCCACTTGAACGCTCGCAAGATCGGACCGAGAGCCTCGTCCATGTTCCGCTGCTGATCGGTATCGTCGATCCGCAGGATGAACGTTCCGCCGTTGTGCCGCGCCCAGAGCCAATTGAACAGCGCGGTTCGCATCCCGCCAATGTGCATGTAGCCCGTTGGGCTGGGAGCAAATCTCGTTCGGACAGTCATCGTGACGTTGCCTCGCCAAAGGTTCAAATCGGGGCGGGATGATAGCGGCCAAGAGCGTTCTCGTCGTAGCTCTCCGGCGTCGTGGGCCGCCCGATGGTTCACCCACCCTACGTCGCGGCAGACTGTGCGATCTCATCGCGCGTCGGAATTGAGGGCTGCGCGCCGCGCCGCGTCACGGATATGGCGGCGGCCGTGCTCGCCCAACCAGCGGCTTCGATCAGTGAGCGGCCTTCAGCCAGTGCCGTGGCCAGGGCCCCATTAAAGACATCTCCGGCCGCGACGGCGTCGATGGCCTCAACTCGTTTCGCGGGGAGATTTACGAACACGTCGCCGTCGAGGACACAGCAGCCCTGTTCGCCGCGCGTGATGATGACTCGCGAGCAGCCGGCCGATTGCAGTTGCCGAGCGGCAGCTTCCGCATCATCAGCCGTGAGCACTTCGCGGCCGGTGAGCAACGCGGCCTCGGTTTCATTCGGCGTGAGAAGGTCGATCAATCGCAGGCCGACGGCGAAGAGAATCTCTCGATCAGCCGGAGCGGGATTGATGATCGTCGTCAGTCCGTTTTGCTTCGCGCGGCGCAATCCGGCCATGACGGTTTCCAGCGGCGACTCCAAGCAGGCGACGAACACGCGAGCATCCTGCCACACCTTGGTTGGCACCGCATGGACATCGTCGGGGCGGAGATGCAGATTCGCTCCGCTGGCAACGCTGATGAGGTTCTGCCCGCTCGCGTCGACCAGAATCAGAGCGACTCCCGAGGGCTGACCGGGGATCACTTTGAGAAATCGCGTGTCGAGGTGTTCGCGTTTCAATCCGGCGAGCGATTCGCCACCGAACGTGTCGTCACCGACAGCTGCGAGGAATGTGACCTGCTCGCGCGAAGAGCGTGCGGCAGCGACGGCTTGATTGGCTCCCTTGCCACCAGCGGCCCGGTAGAACTCACCGCCGAGAATCGTCTCACCCGGGTGAGGCAACGCCGGTGAGCGGATCACCAAGTCGGTGTTGATCGAGCCGAGGACGATGATGGACATGGAGTGCTCGAATCACCCGGCGGTGGGCCGGCGCTGCGCTGGCCGCACCCTACTTGACCGGCCACTTGACGTTGTATTTGCGTTCGATGGATTGCATCCACTCGCGTCGGAGTGGGTCGAAGTCGAACGAGGCGATTTGGTTCGCGGGAGGACTACCGGGCCAGGTCTTCATGAAATCGGTTCGCTGCGGAGCGTCCTCGTCAGTGGCGATGTCTTCCCGTTCGGCGATGTGGACGACGATGAACGCCGACCGGTCAAAGTTCGGCAGTGCAGCCGTCTGTCCCGGCTTCAGCTTGTCGATGCCGGTGAAGAAATCGTCGCCCAGTTTCTCGAGACCGGCGATCTGCGAGAGTTCGAGGCGTTCGTTTCCTCCTTGGAACGGATTGAGACCCGGAACCGACGCGCCGGACATCGTGAAGTGCGAGATCTTTCCTTCGGGGGCAAGCACGGTCAGAGCCTGCCCTTCCTTGTCACCGGTAACGGTCTCACCGGCCAAAGCTTCGGTCAGTTTTTTTCCTTCGGCCGCTTTCGCGAGGATTTTCGCACGTTCTTCGGCTTTCGGTACGGCCTGCGTCAGCTTCCAAGCCTTGACGACCTGATCGCGAATTCCCTCTTCGTCGAATTTGGGGACATGTGCTTCGTCCCGCTCGGTCACCCAGTAGGCGAAACGATTCTTCGTGCCCGGATCCTCGGCGACTTCAGGAGAGAAGACGCTGTCGTTGCCTCGGCCGAAGACTCGCTGAATCACCGAGACCGCTCCCTGACGATTCATCACGTCGTCCATCGCGTCTGTTGCAGAGCCAATCTTGAACTCCTCGGACTTGCTGAGTTCTTCCGCTGAGAGCATGGGCGTTTGGACGTACTTGAGATCCGCTGTCGACGCAATCTCCTTTAACTCCGTGGCGACTTCGTCAGGTGACTTGTATTTGGCAGCCTTTTCGAGTTCCTTCAATTCTGCGGCATAGGCTTCTGGCGCATCTCGTTTTGAGGACTTGGGGACTCCCGTGTAAGAGCCGAGCCGGCGCATCTTGACGATGACCTTTTCGATTCGCGTCTTCATTTCTTCGAGCGTGCGGGTGCGCAACAAACGGTCCCGAATCTCTTCTTGGACGTCCTCGAACGGCTTGTACTTGGGTTCGGGCTTCTTCTCAGTTTTCTCTTCAGACTTTTCCTCGGGCTTTTCGGACTCGGGCTTTTTGTCCCCTTCTGCCGCAGGTTGATCGTCCTTGGAGTCGGCTTTTGGCTTCTCGTCGGTTTTCTTGTCTTCGGCTTTCGCGTCTTCTTTCTTTTCGGACTTGTCAGCTTCCGCTTTGGGGGCTTCTTTCTTATTCCCTTTTTCGGCGTCAGCTTTCGGTTCCTCTTTCTTGGGTTCGTCTGGCTTCTTCGATTCCTCGGCCTTGTCTTCGCAGGCGGAGCCTTCCGAGTCAGATTTCTTTTCGGCCTCTTTTTTCGGCTCTTCCTTTTTCGGCTCTTCCTTTTTCGATTCGTCGGCCGGCTTTTCGGTCTTCGGCTTGTCGCCCTCTTTTTTCACGTCTTCTTTCTTCTCTTCCGGCTTGTCGGATTTCTCGTCGTTCTTCTTTTCGTCCGGCTTCTTGGCGTCATCGCCTTCGGGCTTTTTAGCGTCGTCTCCTTCGGTGGCGTCTTCCTTCTTCTCGGTCTTGGCGGGAGTGCGGTCGATGAAGAATTCCTTGTTGTCCTCGTAGTACTTCGCGACCTCCTCGTCGGTCGGTGGCGTGACTTTGGCCTCGATCGTTTCGTAGTCCGCTTCCAGGTACGCGAGTTTCAACCGCGTCGGCTGGCGGAAGCCAGGTTCTCCCTTGGCAGTCGGGAAGGCCTCGGCGTGCTTCGTAAAGAACGAACGAACGTCTTCCTCGGATGGATCGCCGATTCCCTTCACGAATGCTTCGACCGGAATCGTCGTAGCCTCGATCGAGTTCTTCACATTGACCTTGCGGAAGGCTTCCCAACGCTGCTGCGGCGTGGCGACGGAACGCGGAAAAGTCATCTCAGCGGCCATTCGGGCGGTGATCTCGTCCCGAAGCACGTCGTAGATGAAGTGATCGCCAACGTGCAGATCCTGCTTGACTTCGCGGAAGTCCTGCGTGGAGAGTTTTTGATCGCTGACCATCTTGATGAAGTCGCTGACTGCATCATCGTTGACGTTGATTCCCAATCGAACGGCCTCGCGACGCAACAGGTCACCGAAGATCACGTCCTTTTCAAAGTCGTCATTGCCGAACCCGAATTGAATTTGCGCCATCTGCGGTCCCAGAATTTGGGCTTCGTAGAATGAACGCATCCGATCGTCCTTGGCGAACTGTTCGGGAACCGGATGTGATTTGCGAAAGATGGTGCTGACGATGCGATTGGCGGTTTCGCGGCGGCTTTTCAGATTGACGATGTCGCGCGCCTGCAGCCCAGCGATCGCAGGCGACTCTTGGTTGCCACGGTCGCCAAACACGATGACTAAACCGAGCACCGCTCCGAACAGAGCACCCACCGCAAGGTACTCGTTTTGCTTCCCCTCCCGTGTTCCCCAGACGAACGCGCCGCCGCCAAAGAGCATCGCCAACAGAAACGGAACCAGCGTCGTGCTGCCAGATCGCATCGAGTCTTCGAACACAAAAGTGATCATCGCCATCAGGGTCAGAGCGGCCATGATCGGCTTGAGATTACGACGAAAGAAATCCAACGAATCCATGTAGCAACACCTCAAAAAGAGCGCCGCCATCGAAACTCTGTTTCGACGGACTTGCTTGACAGCGCAAGAAAGGGCCGAGTACGTATTTCCGCCCTTGGATCGACGGAAAGCCGACAGATTGTAGTCCCAAGGGGTTGAGCGACAAGGCAGACGTGAACGACCAACCCCGAATGACGAACGATGAAAGACTGACGAACTCTGAAACCCGAATGGGAGTTTCGTCGCTTTTGTCCGACTTCGTATCTGTCCGGTTCCCTGAGTTCAGCGATCCGTTTGGGGCATTCGAGTTTCATCTTTCCTTTGTCATTCGAAATTCGTTATTCGTCATTCCTTGAGGAATTCAGCGTGGCCGGAAAGCGTTTGAAAGCTTTGGTGATCGTCGAGTCGCCGGCGAAAGCCAAAAAGATCAGCGGCTACCTCGGCTCCAACTACAAAGTGCTCGCCAGCGTCGGTCACATTCGCGATCTGCCGGCCGGTGCGGCGCAGGTTCCCGCCGCGCTTAAAAAGGAAGCTTGGGCCAAGATTGGCGTTGATGTCGAGAACGGTTTTCAGCCGCTGTACGTCATCCCGCCCGAAAAGAAAAAGGTCGTCGCCGAGCTGAAAGCGGCGATGAAGGACGCCGACGAACTGATCCTCGCAACCGACCCTGATCGCGAAGGGGAGTCTATCGGTTGGCATCTGAGCGAAGTGCTCAACCCGAAGATTCCGGTCAAGCGGATGGTCTTCGACGAGATCACCAAGGATGCCATTCAAGCGGCGGTCGATGCGACGCGCGACATCGACGCCAATCTCGTGTCGGCGCAGGAAACGCGACGAGTGCTCGATCGGCTGTATGGCTATCGGCTTAGCCCGCTGCTCTGGAAGAAGATCGCTCCGAAGCTCTCGGCCGGCCGAGTGCAGTCGGTCGCGGTGCGGCTGATCGTTCAACGAGAACTCGAACGGATGGCATTCCGCAGCGCGACCTATTGGGACTTGAAGGCGGAACTGGCGACCGACACCGCCACAAAATTCACCGCCGAACTCGCCACGGTCAGCGGGCGGCGCATCGCCAGCGGCAAGGATTTCGACGAAGCGACCGGCAAGCTCAAGGCGAATGCGGATGTGGTGCTGCTCGACCAAACGGCGGTTGAGTCGCTGCGTTCGAAGCTCACCGCTGCGACCACAATCTGGCAGGTCAGCAGCGTCAAAGATCGGCAGGAGCTGCGTCGGCCGTACCCACCGTTCACGACCAGCACGTTGCAGCAGGAGTCGAACCGGAAGCTCGGGCTGTCGTCGAAGGAGACGATGCAGATCGCCCAGCGGTTGTATGAAGACGGCTACATCACTTACATGCGAACTGACAGCGTCAACCTGTCGGGCGAAGCGATCGGCGCGTCGCGGCGTCGAATCGAAGAGAAGTACGGCCAGGAATATCTCAGCCCGTCACCCCGTCAGTTCACGACGAAAGCCAAGGGAGCGCAGGAAGCTCACGAAGCGATTCGGCCGGCGGGCAAAATGATGCCGACGGCGGACGAACTCGGCCTCTCCGGCCAGTCGGCTCGGCTGTACTCGCTGATCTGGATGCGGACGATGGCTACGCAGATGGCCGATGCTCGGCTGACATTTATCACCGCGACGATCGCCGCCGCCGATGCCGAATTCCGAGCGACCGGCCGACACGTCGATTTCCCTGGTTTCTTCCGAGCCTATGTGGAAGGGGTCGATGACCCGGAAGCCGCGCTCGACGACCAAGAGGCTACGCTCCCGCCGCTGCGGGAATCGCAATCGCTCGCGCTGGGTCAGCTCGATTCGCTCAAGCACGAAACGAAACCGCCGGCGCGATTCACCGAAGCGACGCTGATCCGCGAACTGGAATCGGACGGTATCGGCCGACCGTCAACGTACTCCAGCATCATCAGCACGATTCAGGATCGAGGCTACGTTCGCAAAGTCAGCAACCAGCTCATCCCAACCTTCACGGCGATGGCGGTGACGAAGTTGTTGGAGCAAAACTTTCCGAACCTCGTCGATGTAAAGTTCACGGCACAGATGGAAGAGGACTTGGATGCCGTCGCCGCAGGCACCGCCGATCGGCTGCCGTACCTGCAAAAGTTTTACAGCGGCAGCGACGGACTCGACGAACAAGTCAAATCGCACGAAGAGGGAATCGATCCGCGTGTCGCCTGCACAATCGACCTCGACGGCGTCGAGGCAAAAGTCCGAGTCGGCCGCTACGGCCCGTTCCTGCAAAAGACCGGGACCGGCCCCGAACCGGAAACCGCTTCGATTCCCGATGACGTTGCTCCCGCCGACATCACCAATGAACTCGCCGAAAAGTGGCTGGAACTCAAGCGGCAAGGCCCGCAGTCGATCGGCAGTCATCCGGAACACGGACTGCCGGTCTACCTGTTGAGCGGCCGCTTCGGGCCGTACCTGCAAGTCGGCGAGATATCGCAAGACCCCGAAGCTCCGAAGCCCAAGCGGCAGAGTATTCCGAAGAACATCGATCCCTCGACGATGACGTTCGAGACGGTGCTCAAGTTGCTCTCTCTGCCCCGCGAACTCGGACTGCATCCGGACGACGGCAAGCCGGTGCTCGCCAGCATCGGCCCGTACGGTCCGTATGTGAAACACGACAAGCAATTCCGCTCGATCCCAAAGACCGGCGATGTGCTGACCATCGACCTCGCCGCCGCCGTCGAACTCATCAAACAACCCAAGGGCAAGCGAGCGGCCCCGACGGCCCTGCGCGATCTCGGCAAACATCCCGAGGACGACGCTCCGATCCAGATCTTTGAAGGCCGCTACGGGCCATACGTCAAACACGGCGAGGTCTTCGCGTCGCTTCCGAAGGACCGCACAATTGAGTCGGTGCAACTCGACGAAGCGTTGATCTGGATTGCCGAGCGCGCCGCGAAAGGCCCATCGAAAAAGAAGGGACGCGGACGAGGGGGATTTAAGAAGAAGGCGGCCGCTCCAAAGAGCGAGACCACGACGGCAGCCCTGAAGCCCGCCAAAAAGAAAGCGGTCAAGAAGACGACCGCCAGGAAAAAGAAAGCGGATTAATTCACCGCAAAGACACCAAGGCCTCTTGGTGACTTTGTCGTTTTCCCAATGCAGTTCAGATCATGTCCCCGCTCATTATTCTTGTTGGCGCGTATCTCGCCGGCTCAATGCCGTTCGGCCTGATCGTCGCGCGGCTCGCCAAGGGGATCGACATCCGCGAGCACGGCAGCAAGAACATCGGAGCGACGAACGTCACACGCGTGCTCGGAGCCAAATGGGGAGCGGTCTGCTTCGTGCTGGACGTGCTCAAGGGTGTGTTGCCGGTTGCACTCCCCAAGCTGTTGTTCGCACTGGATGACCCGAATCGCATCCATTGGATGGTCGCCGCCGGACTGCTCGCGATCCTCGGACACATGTTTCCGATTTGGCTCGGCTTTCACGGTGGAAAGGGAGTCGCGACCGCTCTGGGGGTCGTCATCATGCTGGCCAATCCAATCTCTGCAGCAATTTCATTCGGAGCATTCGTCGTCTGTTTTGCGGCAACCCGGATCGTGTCAATCAGCTCGATCGCCGCCGCCGTGACGTTCGCCGTGGCACAAATGTCTTTCTTGTGGCCGCAGCCATTTCACGCAGCAACTTGGAGCGTCGCCAGCTTCAGCCTGGCGGTTCCGACGCTCATCATCGCCAAGCACCGGTCAAACATCGGCCGCCTGCTAAGAGGCGAAGAGCCACGGTTTGGGAACAAGCCACCGCAGTCCTAGGATGGAAACTCTTGCCCGTCCGGGTCGCGCACGAGTGCCCAACCTGCTCACCTCAACAAACTTTGATCTCGTTGGTCAGCGACAACTCTTTGGCCGCATCGAGTGCCGCGTGAGTCGCAAGCTGTTTGTTGTAGTAAGTCGATGTGTGCCCCGAGAGGATGACTTCGCCCGCAGTGACTTCGACATGCAGGCTGCGGATCGTGCCACCGGTGCGGAGCCGAACGCAGCGTTCGACCGTGTCGGCAAGTTCCCGCACCGAACAATCAGCCAGTCCTGGGGTCTGATCGACCAGAGCCTGAGGCGTCATGATCTTCCTCCTTGAGCTGCGCCGAAGCACAACACTCCGTTCTCCGCGAGACAAACTTGACGGTCTCTCCGACCGCTCCCAAGATGCCACCGCGTCGCGGCTGGTCACAGCATCCTGGATTGCCTCGATCGTTGGCCTCCCGCATTCCGCGAATGAACCAACGTGGGCGAAAGTGTACCGGGGCCGCAGCGACGGTCAAATTTATTTCCCGAAATGCCGCCTCGCGGCCGCAAAGGACACTTTGGAATGGAAGCCGCCTCGCTCAGTTTTCTCGACCGATTGCTTACCACCCCCAGCCCTTCTGGCTACGAACAACCGATCCAGGACGTCGTCCGTGAGTTCGTGAAGCCGTTTGCTACCGAGGTGCAAACCGACTGGCACGGCAATGTGATCGCGGCCGTCAATCCGAGCGGTTCGCCGAGGATCATGCTGGCTGGCCACTGCGATCAGATCGGCCTGTTGGTCGTGAACATCGACAAAGATGGCTACCTGCGGACGGCAGCCATCGGCGGCTGGGACGTGCAGCAACTCATCGGCCAGCACATGCTCGTCTGGACGAAGTCGGGACCGGTCAAAGGGGTGATCGCTCGCAAAGCCATTCACCTGCAAACGCCCGAAGACCGCAAACAAGTCCCGGAGATCAAAGATCTCTGGATCGACATCGGCGTGAAGAATTCGGACGAGGCGAAAGAACTCGTCAACGTTGGCGATCCGGTCACGTTTGAACTTGGCATGCGAACGCTGCGAAACAATCTCGCGGCGGCTCCCGGCATGGACAACAAAGTTGGCGTGTGGGTCGTCATGCGAGCCTTGCAACTCGTCGCCGAAGGCAGCCCGAAAGCCGCCGTCGTCTCGGTCTCAACAGTTCAGGAAGAAATCGGCCTGCGCGGAGCACAGACCAGCGCGTACTCGGTCGACCCGCAGCTTGGCATCGCCGTCGATGTGACTCACGCGACCGACTGCCCGACCATCGACGAAAACCAGCACGGAAAGATCAAGCTCGGCGGCGGCCCGGTGCTGTATCGCGGCCCGAACGTTAATCCGGTCGTCTTTGACCGCCTGACGTCGCTCGCCAAAGAACACGAGATCCCGTTTCAAATCGGCGGCCTCGCGAAAGCGGCGGGCAACGATTCGAACGTCATGCAAATCAGCCGAGGCGGCGTCGCCACAGGACTTGTCACGATCCCCAACCGCTACATGCACAGCCCGGTCGAAATGATCTCGCTCGACGACCTCGACAACGCCGCCAAGCTGATCGCTCACTTCTGTTTGTCGCTGACGCCAAGCTGCGACTTCACGCCGTGACTTGTGCGTTCAGCCTAACG